>JAFYIM010000436.1 GCA_017538635.1 bacterium | reverse complement strand
CGCAAAGGCGGAAAAGTGCATTACGGCTTCGATCTTATGCTCGTTGAAGATCTTTTCCAGGATCTCTCTGTCGCCGATATCGCCTTCATAGAAGTAAGGGGTCACCACCGCATCGCGAAAACCTCTGGACAGATTGTCTAAAACGACAACCTCGTAACCCTTAGACATAAGACGTTTCACACAATGGCTACCAATGTAGCCGGCTCCACCGGTAAGCAGGATCATATTTTTTCCTTTTTGGTTGCGAGGATGACGCAGTCGCGGCATCCCCAGATTAAATCGTTTATCTTTTCAAAATTCTTTTTCGCTTCCTCTCCTAACCCCGGAGCGTCGCAAACCAGTTGCTCGCTCTCAGGGAAGGGGTGCAAAAACTTGATGTCGATATCCTTGTAGCCCATCTGCTTCATGCGGTTTCTCAGAGCGACCGGATGAACGGGCCTGACATGCGTTATGTCGCTGTAGAAGTCGCAGGAGGCCACGTGCAGGTTCATGATGTTGGGCGTTTCCATGGCGATGAGCCCGCCGGGCTTCAGAGCCTTCAGTGACAATGCTAGGAATTCGCCCTGCTCAGCGGGCGTCAGGTGCTCTATCACATGCATGGCGGTGACAGCCGCAAGGCTTCCCTCTTTCGCTTCCCTGAGATAAGCAAAGAGATCTTTGCACTCCATATCCAGTCCGGCCTTCCTGCCCCTGATGACCGCGGCCTCGTTGTTGTCGATGCCGATGGCTGCCAAGCCATTTTCTTTCAGCAGTTCCAGAAGCTCGCCGCGGCCGCAGCCCAGGTCGGCGATGAGACCGCCGTTATTTGCGGCCTTTTCAAGCAGCGGAACGTAAAATTCCAGCCGTTCCCTGATGTCCGCGACATCTCCCCTGCTCTCGTCTTCGAAAAGCTCGTAATCGGCGCTTTGCCAGGCTTTCTCGAAGTCGTCGATGACGCTGGGGGCGGCTTCTTTCTTTCCGCTTTGCGTCACCGTGAAGTTTCCGCTGGCGAGTTTTTCCTTCAGCTCGGAGAAAACTCCGCCTATGGCGGCGTTCCTGAGCTGCAGGTCGTCCACCAGCCCGTGCAGTTCCTTGAAGCCCTGCTCGATGGAAGTAATGCGCAAAGCCGCTTTCTCGCTGACGTCGCCGAGGTTCTTCACGCCTTCGTCCGCAGCGTTCAGACGCTTTGCGGTCTCTTCGTTGGTCTTGCCGAGCGTTTTGATACCTTCGTCCGCGGAATCAAGGCGCTTCACGATGTCCTCGTTAAATTTGCCGATCTGTTTTATGCTTTCATCCGCAGCAGTCAAGCGCTTCGCGGTATTCTCATTAAATTTGCCGATAGCCTTGATACTTTCATCAGCGGCTGTCAAGCGTTTTGCGGTGGTTTCTCCGCTGTCAGCCAAAGCGCGGACCGCGTTTTCCAAACCTTGCAGACGATCCTGAAGAGCGGCAACGCCGGCGGCTATGTCGTTTACTTTCGCGCCCCATTCCTCCAGTTTTTCCAGCCTCGAGTCTATAACTCTCAGCGCTTCCTCGTTCCTCACTTCCGCCTGGCGGAAATAATTGAAGCGCTCGACCGTTTCCTCAAAGCGGTCCTGGAACATGTTGAGGAGTTTTACGACCGTGGCGTTGAACTCCACCTGGCGCGTGGCGTAAAGGCGCATGACGCGCATGAGAAGGCCCTTTATGCGGCGGAACCTGGTGTTCTGCGGGACCGTTCTGGGGTCGTAGATCTTGGCGGCGTAGTCAAGCTGGAAATACATCTCGTTGCCGAGATGGAGATTGTCGAAATCGGCCGCCTTGGGCGTTTCCGTTTTAGGCCTGCTCTCCTTGGCGTCAGGGTTTTCCAAATGGAATTTCACCCGGCGCAGAAGCTGCTCGGTTTCCATCTCTTCCACCCGCATGTCAAAATCACCTTTGTAGTCGGGCATTAAAACAACCTCCCTTTTTCAAGTATGGCGCGGTATTGCGAAACAGCTTCCGCTGTGGTCTTTTTCAGAGAGAATTTCGCGACCTGGGCGGGCGCGGCTTCCAGCAAGGTCTTCCTTAAGCTTTCGTCCCCGTCGAGCTTCACTACGGCCTGGGCGAGGGCACTGGTGTCTTTGGGATCGTCAATTAGTAGCGCGGCGTTCCCGGCCACCTCCGGCAATGATGCGACGTTGGTGGTGACGGACGGCGTGCCGCAGGCCATGGCTTCCAAAACCGGCAGTCCGAAGCCCTCGTAGATGGAAGGATAGACCAGCAAACGCGCGGCGCTGTACAAAGGCGCCAGATCGTTTTCGTCAACGTAGCCGATGGGGACTATGCGGCCCTTGGAGCTCTCGATCCTTTCTTTCAGCTTGTCGTTCAGCCAGCCCTGAGCGCCCGCCACGATGAGGGGAAGCGTGATCTTTTCGCCAAGCCAGGCTTCCACGACAGTAGAAAGATTTTTCCTCGGCTCCATGCTGGCCAAAAAGAGCGCGAAGCGTTCAGGAAGTTTGTATTTCTTCTTTACTTCCGTGATCTGGTCAATGCTTGCCCGCTTGAATTTCCGCTCGTCGTAGGAGCAGTAGTTCACGCCGCAGCGTTCGGCTGGAACCTTCAGGATCTCCATTAGGTCGCGCCTGGTATGCTCGGAAATGCAGGTAAAGAAAGCGCCTTTCTTTATGGATTCCTTAATGTTCTTGGTGCAGAACTCGATCGTTTCCTTCGTGTGGAAATGAGGATGCGTCAGGAAGGAGAGATCGTAAATGGTGGAAAGAATGGGCCCATCAAATTCCGGAGTGGTCCAGCCTGTGGAGTGAACGAGATCCGTTCCCGGAACCGTTGACTCAGGCGAAACAAATGCCGGCGTCACGCCGCGCCAGAGGTTCAGATTTTTGGCGTCCGGACAAATGAAATCAAAGCGCGTCAAATACTCGGGATGTGTGAAAGTAGTGAAGCCGGGCATTAATGTGAACTCCATATCCTCGGGCGGATATTCACCCAGTCCTCTGGCGAGGTTAAGGATGTGGCGTCCGATGCCGGTTATCTGCTCGCCTATGCCGCGGCTGACATCCAGGGCCACTCTCTTCTTGGCGGGATAAGGAACGTAAGCCGGGAACGAGAGGTCTTTCTTCTGAATTTCGGAAAGGCGCTTGGCGATCCTGGCGGCGGTGTGCGTAAAAGTCCAGTTGTCTCTTACATCTGCGGCCGCCCTTGCGCCCTTCATGCGCGCCTCTTCCTGGTTCTCGAATACATGGCGCATGAGGGCTGACAAATGGTCGCTGTCCGGATCCGCCCATTGAAATCCCTTATAGTAGGGACATTTCGCCACGGCGGGAATTAGTTTCTTGACCTGCAGAGGATAGGCGTTGTAGCTGTTCATGAAGGTCGTTTGGGCGCTCCAGTTGGTGGCGATGACCGGCAGTCCGCAGGCCATGGCTTCCAGAATAGGCATGCCCCAGCCTTCGCCCCTGGTGGCAAGAACGAAACAGTCCGCGGAACGGTAAAGGCTGCCGAGCTGATAATACGGCAGATACTTGTTGAAGATGAACTCGATGCGGCCGCCCTCGGGATCAAGGTTAAGATTCCTTATGATCTCTGGCACGTTGACGCTCGGGTCGGTGCAATTGGCTTTGCAGAGCAGAACCACAGGCTCTTTGGCCCTGAAGGTCCGGTTGAATGCCTTGATAAGCTCTTCCGGAGCCTTGCGCTCACCCCATTCGAAGACTG
>JAFYIM010000051.1 GCA_017538635.1 bacterium | reverse complement strand
GCGTCGAGAACGACAACGTTCACAATGTCCAGAGGAGAGATGAGCAATATATTGCCGAAAAGGTAGCTCATAAGGTCGCTCTGATAGCCTGGGGAGAGCGCGGCAAGAAGAACGCCCAGCGCCATGCCGATAGACCAGAGCGCCGCAATGATCGGCTCTTCGTAGCGCTTGACTCTTCTGCTGACGATGCCCAGGATAAGGGCGGCCAGCTGTCCACTGATGAAGATGCCCCAGACGGGAGCGATGTTAAAGAAGAGCGCGACGCCGACGCCGCCTAAGACAGCGTGAGCGATTCCGCCCGTGATGAAGGTAAGCCTTCTGACGACCACCAGGCTGCCGACAATGCCGCAAGCGACCGAGATGAGGAGACCGGCCAGGAGCGCTTTGAGAAGGAAGGGATCGCTAAACATTATTCCTCCTCCCCGTGGCAGTGGTGGCAGTGGTTCACAAGATGAACGTGGCCGCCGTAAAGCGATTCTATGACTTCCGGAGTCAGCTTCGAGCCGTCGTGCTGATAGAGTTTTTCGTTCAGGCAAAGGATGGAGGTGACGCTGGAAGTGACGAAGCCGATGTCGTGGGAAACGATGATTATCGTATGATCCTTGTTCAGTTCCTGGAAGAGGCCGTAAAGGCTGACGCCCACGGCGGGATCGACGTTGGCGGTCGGTTCGTCGAGGAGCAGTATCTCAGGGCTTGAGACAAGGGCTCTCGCAATAAGAGCGCGCTGCAGTTCGCCGCCGGACAATTCCCCTACCGCGCGTTTCTGGTAGCCGTCTAAGTAAACGCTTTTCAAGGCTTCGGAGATCCTTCCCCTGGCTTCTTTTTTGCTCATAGGCAAGAAGCCGCAGCGGTTCAGAAGACCGGCCTCGATAAGGGCCGCCACGTTGATCGGGAACTGCCTGTCAACGTTGAAATACTGGGGAACGTAGCCGATGCGCGATCTGGTTTCCTCCGGGTCTTTGCCGAAAAGCGTGATCTTCCCCTTCTGCGGTTTCAAAAGGCCGAGGACTAGCTTTAGCAGCGTGGTCTTGCCGCCGCCGTTGGGGCCGACGATACCGACGTACTCTCCCCTCTTTATCGAAAAAGAAACGTCGTTCAGGACAAGGTGCGGTCCGTAGCCGAAGGTGACGCCCTTGAAAGTCATTATCGTGTCGCCGTTCATTCTTCCCCTCGGATGTTTTTGGCGAGCGCCCTTAGTTCCTCGTAATAATTGGTGGACAGGGCGTCCCTTTTGATGACCTTCAATCCTGCGCTTTTCGCGATATGCGTGGCGAGCCTTTCGTTCAAGCCCGGCTGGATGATCAGACAATTGAGTTTTTCTTCGCCCGCTTTCCTGAGCGATTCGCTAAGACTCTTGGGAGTCGGTTCGGAGCCTTCTTTTTCCACGGCGATCTCGGTAAGTCCGTAATCATAGGCGAAGCAGGAATAGGCGGGATGGAAGGTCAGGAAAGTCTTGGGACCGTTCTCGAATGTTTCTTTTAGTTCCTGGTCGAAAGCCGCAAGCTCTTTTTCAATTTCATCTTTCCTTTTTTCGATCTCTTCCTTTTTCTCGGGATAGAGCTCTTCGATCTTTTCCGCCATAAGTTTGACCATCTGCAGCATCAGTTTTGGCGAAAGCCAAATGTGCGGGTCGTGGTGGTGCCCGTGATGTTCTTCGTGATCATGATCTTCGTCATGTTCCTCTTCCTTGTAAACGGCGTGGAAAAGGTCGAGGACCTTGGGGCCCTTGCCATCGGTCCTCTTGACAAGCTCCTGCTCGAAAGGCAGTCCCGTCATAATAAAGAGCTTCGAGCCGTAGTAGCCGGAGCCTTTCTTGGGGGAAGGCTCGTAGGAATGGGGATTGGCGCCGGATGGCATGAAACTTTCGCATTTGACGTCAGGGCCAGAGAGCCTTTGCGCGAAGGGCAGAAGGGGCGGAATGGAAACGTAAACGTCAACCTTGTCCTCCGCTTTGGGGGCGCAGGAGGCAATTAGAAGCGCCACAAGGCCCAGGAAGGCCGGTTTCGCCGCTTTCGCTAGTAAGTTTATGCCTGGCGTTTTAAGCATCGGTTTTTAAAGCCGTGGTTATTTTTTCCAGATTCTTTTCCGCTTCCGCTTTCAGCTTCTCCAAGTCCCAGGTCAGTATCTCGTCCAAGCTTTTGGCTTCCTCTATTGTGAGGAAACCGCCTTTCGTTCTTCTCAGTTCGGTCAAGGTACCGCCGCAGCCTAGCTTCTGGCCGATGTCGTGGGCCAAGGTCCTGACATAGGTGCCTTTTGAGCAGACGCAGGAGAGTTTCGCTTCATTATTGTTTATGTCTATCAATTCCAGCTCGTAGATCGTGACCGGGCGCTTTTCCCTTTCCACAACCTGTCCTTTCCTCGCTATGTCGTAAAGTTTTTTTCCTTTCACCTTGATGGCGGAGAACATGGGCGGAAGCTGCTCTATCTCTCCTCTGAATTCGGGAAGGACTTTAAGCAGCATTTCCTTTCCGAAGCCTTCCGGCAACGGGCTTTCCTTCACCACTTCGCCAGTTATGTCCTGAGTGTTGGTCTCGATGCCGAAGCGGACCGTCATCTCGTATGTTTTTTTCGAAGCCATCAGAGTATCGGAAAGCTTAGTACTTTTTCCGCAAAGCACCGCCAATACTCCTGTCGCCATCGGGTCCAAAGTTCCGGCGTGGCCGATCTTTTTTATTCTGAAAGCGCCTCTTAATTTGGCTATGACGTCGTGGGAAGTCCAGTCCTTGGGTTTGTCAACTGGAAGGATCCCCTGCACATCGTTCTGTTCCCGGGCCATTATTCCTCTTGGCTTTCCTGGTTCTCAGCTTTAGCTTTCGGAGGGAACAGGGCGCGGCGGGCGGCCTGCAGAAGCCCGTAGAAAAGGTAACCAAGGAAAAGGACGGGCAAGACCAGTCCCGGCCTGAAGATCAGCGCCACCAGAATGAAGACGATCAAAACCAGATAGATGAAAGGATGCCTCTGCCAGACGATCTGCTTAGCCGGAGCCGGGAAGCGGATGGTCGCGACCATCAGAAGGCCTAGTCCCACCGGAACGAAAGGCACGATATAATTCTGCAATATCTCGTGGAAGGAGTTCGTGTCCGGCTTGAGATAGCCGTGGGAGAGAAGCAAAAGATATGAGATCATCACGCCCGCGGCCTCCGGCGTCGGAATACCGGAGAAAGTTTTGCCCTCGTCCTCGATCTGCGCGTTGAAGCGCGCCAGGCGCAGAGCGGCGCAGCAGGTGTAAACCATGCAGCATGGCAGGACCAGTTTCCTTACGGGATCGGGAACATCTTTCAGGACGAAAATGTACATGAGGACGGACGGCGCGACGCCGAACGTCACCAGGTCGGCAAGAGAGTCGAGTTCCATGCCGAAGCGGCTGCTGGTCTTCGTAAGCCTGGCGACGAAACCGTCGAAGACGTCGAAGATCATGCCGAAAAAGACGCACATGGCGGCCTGGGTAAGCCGCTTGTTGCTGAAATCATTGTTGGCGAAAGCGCCCAACGATATCATGATGGCGTTGACGCCCATCACAAGGTTGCAGGCCGTGACAAAATTGGGAAGAATGTGGATCTTCTTCCGCATCTTGTCTTTCATTTTGTTTTTTAAATTTCCTCTCATAATTTTATTATTTTACCATAACGTTCTTGGGATTCCTAAACAGCAGCCCAATAAGAAAAACCAAAAAAGCCACAACAAAAAGCCCAAGGTCGCCGTATTTGGCGTAGATCGTCTCCCTGGGAGAATAAACACAAGCGCTGCAGATAAGTTCGCCGGGCACCATAACGCTCTTGCCGTCATTTGAAAGCAGAGCCTTTTCTCTGCCCGTTCTGTCAATGAGAACGGTTATGCCGGTGTTGCTTGAACGCAATAGTTCGCGCCTTGTCTCTATTGCCCGGAAGCTTGAAAGCGCTGCATGCTGGTAAGGTCCGGGAGAATCGAAGAACCAGCCGTCGTTGGTGATGTTAACCAAAATTTCCGCGCCTTCTTTGACTGCCTCCCTGGCGCTGTTTGGGAAAACGTCCTCGAAACAGACGAGCGCGCCCAGTTTCAGGTTCGAGATTTTCTCAGTCTTGAGATTGAGCACGTGGGACAGTTCGCCGGGAGTGTAACTGCTGGGAATGGGCGTCAAAAGCTTCAAAAAAGGCAGATAGCGTTCCAGCGGCACGTATTCGCCGAAAATGACCAGATGCTTTTTGTAATAACGCTCTCTTGGCAGCATGGCTGAGTTGTCAAGCAGAGCCGCAGAGTTGAAAAACTGTATTTTCCCTTGCTTGTCCTTTTCCGCCCAGGTCAGGCCGCAGAGCAGAGGGACTTTGACTTCCGTTCTGAATCTTCGGAGGACCTTAATGGCCGGATTGGCGTAGTCGTTGTAAATGCCCGGGACGCCGGTCTCGGGCCATATGACGAGATCGCTTTCAGGGGCCGCCTTCTCAGTCGCCTTGAGATAACTGTCCAGGGTGTCTTCGTCTTTGCTATCGTCGTGCTTTAGTTCCGGAGGCAGATTCAGCTGGATCATGGCAACGCGCAGCGATGCACTCGGAGTTTCGCTCCCCAATTCCCTTATCCTGTAAAAGCCGTAGCAAGCCGAAAGCGTCCAAAGCAAAAGGACGACAGCCAAAGTAATGAAAGACTTAACGCATCGATTGCAAGCGATACCCGCGATCGTTGCGGAAGTGAAGGCCAAGAGAAAGCTTATGAAATGCACGCCGAAGATATCCGCCGTCTGGATCAAAAGCAGATTCTTGTGAAGCGCCATCCCGAGCAGCAGCCAGGGGAATCCGGTGAAAAGGTAGGAGATCGTCAGCTCGTAAAAAAGGAAGAAAAGCGCGAAAGACAGAACCGGATAGAAGCCTTTCCTGACAAAATACATCGCCAACAAAACAAAGACGGCGAAAAGGAGCGCCAGGAAAGCGGAGAGCGCCAGCATCCCGGCGCAGCTAACATACCCCAGCCACCAGATGCTGGAAACGTGCCAGATCAGTGCAAGAAGATAAGCGCTGAAAAAGACGCCCTTCCACGTTCCTTCTTTCCTGATAAGCAGAGCGCAGAAAAACGGCGCCAGGGCAATTGGCGCAAGGAAAGCAAATCCAAACTTCGGGAATGAGAGCGTCAGAAGGACAGCGCTTAATATCGAACCGAAAAGAAGGATCACGCCTGCTCCTCCCGCTTCGTTACGATCTCCTGCCTGGAGCTCCAGATAAGTATGAGAACGCCGGTGATCAACGTGAGTATGCTGTAAATTTGCCCCTTCGTAAGACCGCAGCAGCCGGCCAGGACGGAATCCTCCGCCCTGAAGGGTTCCGTGATGATCCTAAGTACTCCGTACGTCACGCCGAAGACGCCGCTCAAAAAGCCGTTTTTCCTCGGCTTCCTGGCGAAGAGGAACATGACGACAAAAAGCACAATACCATCCGTGAAAGCCTGGTAAAGCTGGACCGGGTGCCTGGGAAGATCGTCCACTTGCGGAAAGATGACCGCCCAGGGAACGTCCGTCACCTTGCCGTGCAATTCACCGTTGATGAAATTGGCCACCCGGCCAAGTCCCAATCCTACGGTGCTGACCAAAGCGGTGTTGTCCAATAAATGCATGAAGGGAACCTTCATCTTCCTTGCGTAAAGCCAAAGACCCACGGCCGCGCCAACCATCCCGCCGTGGAAGCTCATGCCGCCTTCCCAGACTTTTATGATGTCCAATGGATGCGTCAAAAAATACGGCGCGTTGTAAAGAAAGCAGTTCCCCAGCCTTCCGCCAATAAGTATTCCGAGGAAACCGTAGAAGGCCATGTCCTGGATATTCTCTTTTTTCGGCAGGACGAAAAGGCCCTTCTCCTGCCTCTTTCCAAGCCACCAAACCGCGATGAAGAGCCCTAAAACATACATTACTCCGTACCAGCGGATATTGAGAGGGCCCAAATGCAGAAGCACGGGATCCAGATTATGCACCCAGTAAGAATTCATTTGATGTCGTATTCCTCAATTTTGCGGTAAATAGTCTTAAGCCCGATGCCGAGCTCCTTGGCGGCGACGTCCTTCTTGCCGCCCGACCTTCTCAGCGCCGCCTCTATGGCCTGCTTTTCCATTTCCTTCAAAGATAGCGGAGCCGCCGCGGCTTCTTCTTCCTTAACGCTTATACCGGCGCCCTGGCCGATCTCTTTGGGCAAAGCGGCAAGCTTGACTTCCTCCTTCTCCCCTGTCGTAATGGTCGCATACTCCACGGCGTTCTTCAACTGCCTGACGTTGCCGGGCCAAGAGTAATTGCGCATAGCCTGGAGCGCTTCCTTGGAGAACCCCGGAAATTCCTTGCCAAGGTTGGAGGACAGTTGGTCGAGGAAATATTTAGCCAGAAGCTCGATGTCGTCTTTGCGCTCCCTAAGAGGCGGAAGATTGATGGTGAAGACACTTATCCTGTAGTAAAGATCCGAGCGGAAAAGACCGGAGGCGATCCTCTTCTCGATGTCGGCGTTGGTCGCGCAGATGATCCTGACGTCGGCTTTTATTGTCTTAGTTCCGCCGAGCCTCGTGAATTCGCCATCCTGCAAAACTCTCAGGAGCTTGGCCTGCAGCTCGGGCTTCATCTCCGCGATCTCGTCAAGAAGGAGCGTTCCGTGGTCCGCCTGCTCGAACTTTCCGATCCTCTGCTTCTCGGCGCCCGTGAAAGCGCCCCTCTCGTGTCCGAAAAGTTCGCTCTCAAGCAAGTTTTCCGGAATAGCCGCGCAGTTCAGTTTGACAAAGGGCGCCTGGGATCTCCCGCTCAGGGACTGCACGGCGTTCGCCACCAGTTCTTTTCCCGTTCCCGATTCCCCTAAAATGCAGACCGTGGTGTCGGAAGCGGCGACCTGCTTGATCTTCGCAAAGACTTCCTTGATGGCGGGCGTGGCGCCTATGATTCCGCTCAGGGCCGTGCGTTCCAGGCGGTCTTTCAGCTGCTCGTTCTCTTTCTGCAGCAGGGAGTGCTGCAAAGCTTTGTCAACGAGAGCGAAGAGCTTCACAAGGTCGATGGGCTTCTCGATGAAATTGAAGGCGCCTTTTTCCATGGCGAGGACCGCGTACTCCACGTTTCCGTAAGCCGTCATCAAAATGATGGGCAGGTCTTTCGAGAGCTCCTCCACCAGCTGCATGCCGTCACATTTGGGCATCTTCCAGTCCGTCAGGAGGAGATCAGGCTTTTTTGTTTTCGCCAGTTCTCTCGCCTCTTCGCCGTCAGCCGCTTCCAAGACTTTGTAACCCTTGTCGGAAAAAGCTTCCGCAAGCGTTTCCCTGGCGACCGCATCGTCTTCCGCAATAAGGATCAGAATATTCTTCTTAGTCATTTTTACCTTCCTTCAGTGGAAAACTCAAAACGAAAAGGCAGCCCTTTTTTGTGTCTTTCAATTCCAATTTGCCGCCGTGCGAAAGCGCTGATTTTTTGGCGACAGCCAAGCCTAATCCGGCGCCTTTTTCCTTGGTGGTGTAGAAGGCGTCGAAGATCTTTTCTTTTCTGTCTTCCGGGATCCCCGGGCCGTCGTCCTGCACGCTGATCTCCACAGAGCCGCCTTTCGCGGCGCCCGTGAGGACGACCGTTCCCCCGCCCGCTTGGGAAACAGCCTGCACAGCGTTCCACATCAGGTTCGTCACGGCGTGGCGCAGACTGCTCTCATCCGCTATTACGCTCTGGGGAGCATTTTCTGAAGAATAGCTCACCTTGACGTTTCCCTTCTCGCCCGCCTCCCTGAAGAACTGGCCGAGCTCGTTTATGAGAGAGCGCAGATTAACCTCTTTCGGAGAAAATTCGCCGCTCTTCGCATAACTCAGGAAAGTCGCCAGCATTTCCCCCGAGGAGCGCGCTTCCCGTTCGATCCTTTCAAGCTTCTTTATTTGGCTTTCCGACGCGCCGCTGTCATTCAGGCTTTCCTTTAACAGCTGAGCGTTCAGGTTTATCCCGTTCAAAGAATTTTTGACTTCGTGCGCCAAACCGGCGCCTACGGTCGCCAATTGGTCCTGCCTTATGCTGTCCTCCTTTTTCCTCAATTCTTCCATGGCGCTTTTCCCGGACTGCAGAGTCTTGAAAAGGAAGAAGAGCAGAAGCAGAACGTCAACGATCATAAGGGCCAGCAGAAACTTTTTGGAAATCGTTCCGAACCTCAAGGGCCAGACGTGTTTCTTTTCGGGCTTCAGGCTGATGCTCAGAGCGCCCCAGATCTGGTTGTAATTGGCGAGTGGTTCCGTCAGCACTATCCTTAGATTGTCCCCGCTTCCCGTTAAGCGTTGGTAGGAGCCGCCGTGAAGGGCCCCTTTTAAGTTGAGCGTAAGGTTTGCGGTTTCCCCCACCAGGTTCTCATCGCTGTGCAAAAGAATGAGTCCGCTCATGGAAATGACTTCGACCAGATAGATCCCCTGC
>JAFYIM010000435.1 GCA_017538635.1 bacterium | reverse complement strand
CGTCCAATACCTGTAAGTCACCAGACCTTTGGCGGCGCCGACCACGATCTCAAAGTTGTACCAGGTGTTCAAAGACTGGACCTTCGTTCCCCAAAGACGAATGCCATAATTGTCTTTGTACTCGAAATTCGGATCATCCTGGTTGACACCGTAGAGAGGTTTAGTGCGGTCAAAGTGCTGGATATAGCTGTTTTGGAAATCGGAGGAGTACGGGTTCCATCTGAACATCGTGGCGCTGTTCACGTTGCCTAAACGCAGTTCCAGATATCCGTTGCCGATGGAATAAACGCGACCGGTCATCTTGATGCAGCCGATCAAGGGGTTGTAAGTCGTGTCGCCCCAGTTAAGCTTAATGTTGATGCCTTTGTCGCCGCCGCTGCCGCCGGTCCTCTTGGCTTTCAAAACTTTGGAACCGTCAAATGTGGTGACAACATAGTCGCCGGCATCAGGAGCAGTGCCGTTGCATCTGTCGCCGTTGTTCATCACTTTGACTTCGTTGCCGTAAGCGTCGGTCTGGCCGATGATCTCGCCTTCAGCGAAGGATTCGAAATCGCTTCCCCAAAGAACGGTCTCAAAAGAGAAAGCGAAACTGGCGGCATAAAGCACCGCCGCGATTAAGAGAAGTTTCTTCATGAACACACCTCTGTTGGTTAAGATTATTATTCGCACTGTTATATGAAATCAGGTCTTCGTTTTCAACTACTTAAAACTGTTCCAGCATTTGCCAGTTCATATTATTGTGTTGCAATTAGTTAATGTCGGACATTTCCAACGGCAAAAGCCGTCAAAAATGCTTTCCGCGCCCTTTTCTGTTTCATTTTGAAATTGCTTTATGCTACAATAATGTAGTGTGTTCAAAAATCTTCCTTTGCTAACCATTCAACCAACCGATAAGACCATGAAGAAATTATTACTGCTTTCCCTGCTCGTCGCCCCGGCTATGCTTTTCGCCGCTGTGACGCAGACCGTAATCTTTGAGAACAATTTCGACAGTTACGTTCCCGGCAACTTCTACGGCCAGGACGCCGACTACCAGATCATGACATCTGATATTTACTGCGTCGGCCAAGAGCCGGTCGACGGCGAAGTGACCATCGTCTATGACGAAGAGCGCGCCTCCAATGTTCTGTATGTCAAAAAGATCAAAGAGCCTGAGGGCTTGTCATCCAGTGACGCGAAAAAAGACCGCGGTCTCAGGGTGCCGCTCGACTGGGGCGCCATTGATTACGCTAACGGCGAAAACGGCTTTATTTTAGTTACCGGCAAAGTAAAAGTCCCCGAAGGCAACGGCTATGCCGAGCTTCGTCTCGCCAACGCGGCAGACCAATGGATGATGCGTTTCTCTCCGTACGGCGGCGACAGCGGATACAAGACTTACTTCTATAACTACAATGACAGCCGCGCCATAAATGCCGGCGCTGCCAACGCCAATGAACCCCGCTTCCAGACAGTTGAGGGCAGGACCTCATATACTTCAGGAGCCGTCAAGTATGACACGTGGTGCGATTTCACGATCGTAATAGACTGTGAGCTCGGCGTTGTGAGATCTTTCGAGATCACCGACAACGACACCTTCAACTTCGCCAGCGATTACGCAACCATTCTCAAACACTTCCTGGCTGCGCCCGCCTTCTTCGAATTCACTGCCGTCGGCAACGGCTACGATACGAACAGAAAAGGCGCTTACTTCGACGATCTGAAAGTGACCTTCGTCCAGGAGGAGTCCATTCCCTGGGTAACGGTCTTCGAGGATGATTTCTCGTCTTACAATGTCGGCGACTCACTCACCGAAGTGAATCCAATCTACAAAAGGATCGGCAACGAAGTGACCTATACCGACCTGATCGAAAACGACGGCGTCAGCAACTACGCCAAGATTTGGATCAACACTCCCAGCGGATATCCCTTCGACGGTATCTTGTACGATATCCCCTCTGAATGCGCTGCGGTCGACGGTTCCAAACTAAGGCTCACAGCCATCACCAAAGTGCCGGACAACGGCGTTTGGGTTGGATTCTATTGCAACGGCACGCCGGAATGCACCCTCGGCTACCACTCTGCCAACGCCTGGTTCACGACCTGGAGCGAAGGCGCTTACACCGATCCCCGCTATAGCGGCCGCGAAAGAAACATTCACGGCTCTTATTATACCGGCTGCAGGCTGACCGTTGCCACCGAAGGAGAGGAGACCTACCTGAAATCCACCCGCATAACCACCGATCAGTCCGGATACACT
>JAFYIM010000434.1 GCA_017538635.1 bacterium | reverse complement strand
AGCGGAGAGCCGCCGGGATCTTGGTCTCAATGAATTCGCGGTCGCGGGAGTTGACGGTGATGCCTTTGGTAGTAATAAGAACTTCCATGATCAATAACCTCCGTATTTGGTTAGTTGGGCGAGGATCCGACTCATGGGGAGCCTCTAAGCTAATTATAGCAAAAAGCCCGAAATTGGTATAATGAGCAAGTATGATGATCATGTTCAAACGACTCTTCTTCCTCCGCAAGGCCGTGGGCTCCCTAGCTTACGCCCTGCGGCGCTATCCCTCGCTGCTGCTTGGCGGGCTTCCCGCTTTTGTCATATTCCTTTGCTACATCGTCTGCCGGGAAAAGATACTTTCCAGCGCGCCTTCCGTTTACGGCGACCTGCCGTACATGTTCATAATCGGCCTGGTAGTACTCAATTTCGTCTCTATCATCTGCGTTTCCCAAATGATGACGGTCTGGTCAAGGATAGCCGACGCGCGTTTCGACAATGTGCCTTTGGGCGTTATTGTCAGCATGAGTTTCAAGGAATTCTGGAGGATGGCTCTCCCCTTGTTCCCGGTCTGGATAATAATGTCGTCCCTGCTTTATTTTCTTCTGACGGTCTTCGTTTCCGCCTACAAGCTTTTCTTGATCTCCGGACAGACGACCGCCTTTATCGGCATCGCCTGGATGCTTGTTATCATGTGGCCTCTGCTAACTGTTTTGACAGCCAAACTGCTTTTCCTGCCGACCTTCGCGCTGGAAGCTCCGAAGCCCAATTTCTTCACTGGCATCATCGCCTCCTGGAATTACGTGACTATAAACGTATTGAAACACCACTGGCTGGCCTTCTTGATCCTGACTTTCCCGGTCATCTTGGGAGTCGTTCTGCCCTTCACGCTCATGCAGGAAAATCTTCTCTACCTCGTCAAAGGCAGGAACGCGCTAATGATTCAGGAATTAGGCGCCGCAATGCTCTGGCTGATAGGTCCCTTAGGCCTGGCGGCCGCCCAGCGCCTCAACATGATACTCGTTTCCGAGTTCAACAAAGAGATCTCCCGCCTGGCCCAAAAACAAAACGGAAACACAAATGATTGATTGCGGATTGAAAGGCAGGGTGGCGCTGATCACGGGAGCGAACAATCCGCAGGGGATCGGCGCGGCAACCGCGTTTGCTTTCGCGCGCGAGGGGGCGAAGGTCGTCCTGGTCTATAAGAAAATTTACAGGTCGTTCGATGAGAATAAGACCGGCAGCAACGGAGCGGACAGGTATTTCCAGGCCAATGCCGGGAATGCGGATATCGTTGAAGGCAAGCTCCGGGAAATGGGCGCCGATTATCTCGTCCTTGAAAGCGATATCACCAACGAGGAAGCCGTGAAATATATTTACGCCGCGGCAATTGAACGCTACGGAAGGATCGACGTTTTGGTGAACAACGCGGCGGATGGCGATATGGACGGCCTGGACACGATAGAAAAGATCACTTCCGCTGTGGTTGATAATACTTTTGCGGTCAATGTCCGGGGAAGCATTCTGATGATGAGGGAATTCATAAAACACCGCGGAGATTACGGCCGGATCATCAACATTTCCACGGACGCGGCGCAGGTTTTCGCCGGGCAGATCGCCTACGGCGCGAGCAAAGCGACCTTGGAAGCGCTGACCCGCAGCATTGCCCTGGAAGCGGCGAAGTACGGGATAACCGTGAACTGCGTGGCGCCCGGTCCCACTCAGACAGGCTGGATAGACGCTGACTTGGAAAAAGCGGTCGTGCCTTTGATACCCATGGGAAAACTGATCCAGCCGGAAGACATCGCCGAAACGATTTTATTCTTATCCAGCGAACAGGCGAGATTTGTCACCGGGCAAGTTATAAAGGTGTCCGGCGGGCACGCGCTCTAAAGCGTGCGGAGATATTTGCGGGCTGTAAGAAAAGCCTGCATTCCCGCGCTGGCGGCAAAAACGATCTGCCTGACGGCGCCTTTTGTTACGTCGCCGGCCGCGAAAAGCCCCGGAACGGCCGTAGAGCCGTCTTTCTCGGTGACAACGGCTCCTTTATCGTCCAAGACGGGAAGGCCCGCAAGAGGGGCCGTCTCGGGATCGTGGCCCACGGCGGTGAAGAGCGCGCTGACGGTCAACTCTTCAGTTTCTTTTGAAGAAAGATTTTCTATGGAGAGACCTTCCAGTTTCTTCTCGCCTTTCAGGGCTGTAATCTGGGAATTCGCTTTGGGAATGATTTTTTCTATTCCGTCCAGTTCTTTGGGAAGGGATCTGTCTTTTGTAATGAAATAAACTTTTTCGCAGATGCCGGCAAGGTAAACAGCTTCGGAAGCGGCGGTCCTGTCCCCCGCCGCCACAGCAACGGGCTTATTCTTGAAGAAGTGTCCGTCGCAGGTGGCGCAGACGGAAACGCCTTTGCCGAAATAACGGGGCTCTTCATTAAGGCGGAGGCGCTTGGCCTGGGCGCCCGCGGCGTAGATGACGGTTTTGGCGGAGTAAGTGTTGATAGCGCCTGTCAAAATGAAAGTGCCGTCCGCTTCTTTTTTGATCTCGCTTATGGAATCGCTCTCAATATTTGCGCCGAGGTTTTTGGCCTGGTTCTCAAAATTCGCGACGAGCTCGGAACCCGAGACCGCTTCTGGGAAGCCGGGATAGTTGGCGACGGCGGGAGCGGTCGCGGCCGCGCTGCCGGTGAAGCCGGAAACAACAAGGAAATCTATGCCGGAGTTGGCGGCGTAGATGGCGGCGGTCAGGCCGGCAGGGCCGGCGCCCACGATTATGAGATCGTAAGTTTTGTCAGTCATCGAATTTGATATTTTCCAGCAAAAGTTTTTTCGCTTCTTTTAATGTGCAGTTCATTCTGATGCCGGCGGCGGCCTTGTGTCCCCCGCCGCCAAGTTTTCTTGCGACGGCGGAAACGTCGTAAGCGTTCTTGGCTCTTAGGTTCACCCTGACGCCTTCTTTGGTTTCCGTCAGCATTACTGCGACTTCGGTATTGATGAGGCTTCTGGCGTAGTTGACGAAAAGCTCGGTGTCGGTGTCGTTCCCAACTTTTTGCCATTCGCTCTTCAAAGACAGAACTGCGATCCTGTCCTTGTCGTAGAGCTCCAACGTTGAAAGGGCATATGATAGCGCCGATATGTCGTCCGGAGTCAGGGAGCCGTAAACATATTTGGCTATTTCGTCCGGCTTGGCGCCAAGCTCCGTCAATTCCCCAGCCGCCCGGAAAGTGTCGGCATAAGTGTTCTGGTTGACGAAGGAATTCGTGTCGGT
>JAFYIM010000433.1 GCA_017538635.1 bacterium | reverse complement strand
GGCACCAACACCATGCTGTTGAAAAAAACTTCGCCCGCCCTCAAAGCCGGCGAAGGCTTGACCGTCAGTTTTGAGCTTCCGCCTTTTTTGGGCCCCGGCGAATACACCGTGACGGTCGCGGCGCATCCCGGCAGGGACCATGTCGAGCATTGCTACGACTGGACGGACAGGATGCTGGCCTTCAAGGTCGCCCTGGAAGACGAGAGCGCCTACGTCGGCCTGCTTAACGTTCCCGTCACAGCCAAAGTTGAAAAAGTTGAAACGGACGGCCGCGGCGCCAAAGAGATATTGGAAAGCGCCTTTGCCGGCGCGCCAAGCGAAATAACGATCTCTGAAGAAGCGAGCCGTTTCCTGACGACCGGCTTCTATCCGCCGGAAAAGATAGGGGACATGTATGCTTCCTGGACGGGCGGCAGCGCGGTCTTTGTCCTCAAGGGCGAGAACGCTAAAGGCCTTGCGATAAAATGCGCTACCGACGCCAGGCAATTCGAGTCCGGTCCGCTGGAACTTACTCTGACCGTCAACGGCAAAAGCGAAGTGAAGAAAACTTTGACTTCGCCTGACTGGCAGGAAGTCGAGTTCCCCTTCGAAAGCGAGGAGCAGGGGATGCTCAGATGCTCCCTTAAGATAAGCTCGACCTTCATTCCCGAAAACGACAAAAGAGCGCTAGGCATACTTGTTTCCAAGATCGCTCTCAAATAGTTATGGAATTTGCTGAACTGAAAGAAAAAGTGACGAAGCTGAAGGCGGAAAAGAACGCCGTCATTCTCGCTCACTACTACACGCCCTACGAGACGCAGGAACTTGCCGATTTCGTAGGCGACTCCCTTGAGCTCTCTAGATTGGCCGCCAAAACGGATGCCGACACGATCGTCTTTTGCGGCGTTGACTTCATGGCGGAGAGTGCCAAGATCCTTTCTCCCCAAAAGACTGTCCTGACGCCCGACCCCAGGGCCAACTGCCCGATGGCCAATATGCTCATGCCCAAGGAACTCAGGCGCTACAAAGAGGAGCACCCCGACACCATCGTCGTAGCCTACGTCAACTGTTCCGCGGAAATAAAAGCGGAAGCCTACGTCTGCTGCACTAGCGCAAACGCCGGCAAAGTCGTCGCCTCGCTTCCCAAAGATAAGCCTGTCCTTTTCGTGCCAGACCGCTATCTGGGAACGTTCACCAAAAAGAGCGTGGGCAGGGAAATGGAAGTCTGGCCGGGCTTCTGCCCGACGCACCAGAGGTTCACTTTGAAGGCCGTCATGGAAGCGAAAGCCAAGTATCCCAAGGCGGAGTTCCTCGCTCATCCGGAATGCCCGGAGGAAGTCTCCGCGGCCGCCGATTTCGTAGGCTCCACTTCCGCCATCATCAAGCGCTGCCAGGAAAGCGAAAGCGAGGAATTCATCATCGGGACCGAGCAGGGCGTACTTAAAGCCATATACGAAAAGGCGCCCGGAAAGAAGATCTATCCTCTTCTTGAAGGCAACGTCTGCCCGAACATGAAGCTCATGACGCCCATGAAGGTATTGTGGGCCTTAGAAGACAACGAATATGAGATCAAGGTCAAAGAAGAGACCAGAATAAAAGCCAAAGAGGCGCTGGACAGAATGCTGGCGCTCTGAGAGAAAATTAATGGAAAAGCTAATCAAATTCGAGATTGGAAAATCCGCCAAGGAAAGATCGCTCTCCCTGACTTTCGGGGAATGCCAGGCGGAACTGCGTTTCCAGGGCAAACTGAGAGGAAGGGACGTCCTGGCTTTTGACTGCTTCACGGAAACGCTTGTCTATCAGAAAGCGGAAGCCAAGAAAGGCCACGCCCTTTTCAACGGCGCTTCCCCTTACGGTTCAGCCAAAGCGGAAGTCTTTTTTCAGAACGCTTCCACGCTTAAAATAAAAGCCTCCGTCACCCTGAAGAACAATTCTCAGCTCGACGCCTTCTACTTCACTTTTCAGGGCAAGGACGGGCAGAAGATAGTAACGCCCTACGAAACCAAGAAGAACTGGTACTCCGGCGAATGGCCGACGCCCTACGGCGCTTTGATCGAAAAAGATGACGCGCTAGTGTTTTTGGTAGCGCCGGAAACTTTCGCCAAGCGCCAGGAATGGCTCTGGCAACTGGAAGCCGGCGAGCGCTCTTTGCGCTTCGGGACAGACTCCGAACGCTCCTGGCCTCTGAACGCCTTCCCGAGAAGCCGAAAATTGGAGTTCACCTTCTACCTCATCGGCACTAACGTCAACTCCCTGCAGGGCGCGCTGACGCAGACCGCCTGGCAGTTCGCGAAGAAGGAAACACAAGCAGCGCCCATCGACTTCAAGAAGCTTGAAAAGGAAGCCAGCCAGGAATTGAAAACGCTCCTCGACAAGCTTTCCGCGTCCCCTGACCAGGCCGAAGCGCCCCTGCCTTTTGGCAAACTCCTTGGCGCGGCCTTCGCGCTTGCCAAGACCGCAAAAGCAAACGGTCAGAAGATCCCCGCCGCTGCGGAAAAAGTTCTGCAGCTTTACAAGAAGGCGCCGCGCTTCAAATCGCTTCCTCCCGCCAATTATCCCTATCCCGGAACCTTCAAGAAGTCTGGAGAACCGGAGATCAACATTTCCGAGATCGCCAGGGCCGCCTACTGGCTCGCCAGATGGGAGAACGAAATTGGCGCTACCGGCTTCAAGGACGAGCTGAAGAATCTCAAGAAAGAGCTTATCGCCCGCCGTCACCGCGGCGGCTATATCCCGGAAGTGCTGGAGTCCGCCACAAATCACATTAAGAAGGGCTATTCCAAGAAACGCACCTCCCCTTGGGCCGTGCTTTTCTTAGAGGAGATCGGCTGTGACAAGGAAATTTATACTCCGCTTCTCAACACCATAACCAGGGAACTTCTGACTAAGCGCGCCAACTCGACGACGGAAGAACTCATTTTCGCCGCCAGCGCAGCCAAAAAGGCCTTTTGCCTAACCAAGAGGGAAAACTATAGGGCCAACTGCGTAAAGCTCGTCTATCGCCTCATAGGGCGCCAGCAGACGTACCAGCCGCATTATCTGAAGGCGCAGGTGTGCGGACTGCTTTCCGGTTCTGAGGCGGGCGACTTCTCGGAAGATGCGCTCCCCCTTGCTTTGCCTCTCCTCCTCACCGCTCAGAAAGTGAGCGGCGCCAAGATGTTCGAGGAGCGTGCCAGGCTGCTTCTTTCCGCCATCCAAAAGAGGGAATGCTATTTCGCCTACAAGCCTTACTCCGCGCTGCCGGACCTTAAGAGCAACGTTACCGCTTCTCCTCTTGAGAAAGCCGCGCTGCTTTTAGCGATATGCGAAGTAAAGGAAGCTTTCGGCGACGTAACGATCATCCCGGCGCAGAAGAGGGCAAGCGCTTTCTTTGAAGCCGAGGAACCGAAACTGGAAAAAGAACTCTTAGGCTACCGCCTCGTCATAAATTCCAAGGAAAAACGCCCGTTGACCGTTAAAAATGAAAACGGCCGTACCTGGAACGTCACTTTGAAAAAAGGCCTCAATCAGATAGAACTCTACTAAGGACACTATGAAAAAGTTGCTTTTTGCGATCGCACTCACTGCGTTTACAGCCCTTGCCGGCAACCTTAATTTCGACCTGAGGGACGGCAGCATCCCGGCCTCGGCTACGCCCGACAACAACACGTACCTTGCGGCCGAACAGTACCAGACCGCGCTCCTTGATTCCAAGATAGGGGACACGGTCACTTTCGCTACGCCGGAAGGAACTTTTAAGGGCGTAGTGGACCTTGCCTACAAAGACATCAACGGCGTAGTAGTGAGAGCCGGCGACGTAGAGGATCAGGGCGGCACTTTCATCATCACATTTTGCGGCGACTATCTTTGCGGACACATCGAGAACCTTGACCTCGACCGCGACATCAAGTGGGAGTACACGGAAGGCGGCGTCCAGACCATAAACAACGCCTCTTTTAGTGAAGCCGACGAAGGCTTTCTCCCCGGCAGCGAGCTCCCGGATCCAAGGGCGCTTGTCAATACTTCGGGGAACGACATTGAAAAAGACGACGTCGAATACTTTGACTATAAGGACGACGAGATCGTTTACCTGCGCTTAGCCGTTTTCTATACTCCGAAATCGCTGGAGTACGCCGGCAGCCACAACAGGATCAACACCTTCATCGCCCAGGGCATCGCCAAGGGCAACGAGTGCCTCCAGAACTCCCTTATCAACACCCGCCTTTATCTTGCCCACTCCCAGCAGTGGAACTACGAGGAAGCCGGCAGCTCTTACACGGACCTTTCGAACTTCACCAACGCCAGGAACGGCTGGGAAGGCGTGTATGAAGTCAGGAACGCGGTCGGCGCCGACCTCTGCACGATCGTGGCCTACGTCCACGACGTCGGCGGCCTCGCCTACGTCAACGGCAGCACTACCGGCATGCCGGATTCCAGCTACCACCTTATCCGCGTCCTGCAGATGACCGGCGACTCCTGGGTGCATGAGATGGGCCACAACATCGGCTGCAACCACGCCTATGAGCAGGACAGTCAGCCTGGCCCCGCCTCCGGCGGCGTCTTCGGCCACTCCTTGGGCTACTACTTCACCGGCGCCACCGATCACGGCCATTACGGAACGGTCATGGCTTACGACCAGGGCGACTACCACCGCTGCGACTATTTCTCCGCCACGAACGTTTACTTCAAGGGAACGCTCGTCGGATACGCTTCCCGCAACAATGCTCTTACCTGGAACAAGATCAGGAAAGTCGCTAGGACCTACCGCACGATCCCGACTCCGACTTACGGTGAACTGGCTTACGAGGGCTTCAATTATCCCGCCGGCGAACGCTTGGATCTCAAAACGGGAGGCCAAGGATGGAACAACGGTTGGAAGCCATCCACCGCCGACGTCTATGCTACTTCCGACGAATCGCTGGAATATTCGGACGGCGTGAACCAGCTCGCCACTTCGCCCGGCTGCCTTAAGCTTAACGGCGAATCTATAGACCTCAGCCGTATGCCCAACCAGACATTCGGGGAGGGCTTCCATTACAGCAAGCTCGGCGAGACCAACATGTGGATCTCCCTGCTTCTTAAGCCTACCTCCGACACTCACGGCAGAGTCTATTTCAACGTCGTCGGCAACAACGCCGGCATCACCCATGACGACCTTTACGCTTTCAACTCCTACGATCCTATAACGGAGGTTCATCCCGCGACTGATCAAACGGATCTTCTGCTTATCCGTTACGAACTTAAGCCCGAAGGACTTTATCCTGCTACGATGTGGGTGAATCCTAAGCTGGGCGTC
>JAFYIM010000432.1 GCA_017538635.1 bacterium | reverse complement strand
TTCCTGCCGAAATTCGCAAAAGGCGCTCTTCCCGATCCCCTCATACAAACGATCAGAGCCAGCCTTTCCTCAATCAGCGCTTCGAATCTCAACGCCTTCCGGGAATGTCCTTTCAAGTTCGCCCTGCGGCAGATCGGCGTGCATCGCGATGACCTGATCTTCCGCGAAATGGTTCCAACCGTTTACGGAACGCTGGCGCATCACGTCATGCAAAAATTCGCCGAGGCCAAGATAGCCAAATCGCTCCCTTCCGACGAAGAACAGACGAACGCCTTTTTATCTGAAACGCTCCAATCCCTCTGCAGGAAGTTTTTCGGAACTTCCCTTCCCCCCTTGGCCAGTTTCCAGATCATGCAGCTACAGGAAAAGCTCGCGCTTTTTAGCAAAGAGCATGTGAATTGGGAAAAGGATGGCTGGGAAATAGTCATGGCGGAAAAGAAGTTTGAAAAAGAAATAAAGGGCGTGAAACTGACCGGCAAGCTTGACAGGCTAGACCGCGACACGACTTCAAGAAACGCCGTATGCGTAATAGACTACAAGACCGGCGCCGCGGCCAAAAGTGAAGAGGAAATGCTGGAAGACCTTCAGCTGCCGGCTTACCTGAAACTTTTGGAAGACAGTTTCCCACCCGAGGTCGCGCGCCTCTACGCCTTCGTAAGTTTCAGCGCCGACAAAACGCAGGAAAAAGTTTACACGCAGGTAAATTTTGGAGGAGCAAGCAGCAGCCTTATAGAGGAAACGATCGAAAATATCCTGAATAGTGACTTCGGAAACATCTTCCCGAACAGGAAATGCGAGTACTGCCCGTACAGAACGCTCTGTGAATTGTCCAAAGCGGAACGGATCCCGAAAATTGAGGAGATAATAGGATGCCGGGAATAATTGAAAACACCGCCATCATCGCCTCCGCAGGAACCGGCAAGACTTACCGCCTCGCCATGCGCTTCATCAAGCTTCTGAGCTTGGGCGCCAGGCCGAGCGAGATCTTAACGCTCACCTTCACCAGGGCGGCGGCCGCCGAAATGCTGGAAAGGATCCTTAAAGTTTTAGCCAGAGCTGCCCAAGACGATAAGGCTGCCCAAAAACTCTACGCCGACGCCGAACTCGAAAAAGTTCCCTTGAAAAGCGACTGTGCGAAATGGCTCTTTTCCTTGCTTGACGATCTCTCAAAACTGAAGATCTCGACTTACGACAGCTTCTTCAACGATATCCTCCGCTGCTTCGCCTTCGACATGGGGCTAGACGCCGGCATAAACATTCTGGAAGGCACAGCGGAAAAACGCATGCTGGAAAAAGCTCTCGACGACCTTCTCCTGGATTACCACGGACGCGGGAGAGCCAAGGAATTTTACGCGAAATTCGCAGCGCTGAACGAGCGCAGGGAGCTGAGAAAAGTTGGGCAGGAAATACTTGGGATCTTGGGAGGACTGAACGACGAGTATTTTTCCGTGCCGGAAGAAGCCGTCGGGAACATCGCTTTCCGCGAAGAAGAGAGACCTCGGATCGGCTTGCAGCTGGGAACTTCAAACTCAAAAAAAGTCAGCGTCGTGAAAACGCTCTCTAGCGATCTGGAATTGGCTCTTACCTACAAAAAAGACATCCAAGAGAACAGTCAGATAAAGAAACTGCTGCAAAAAATTCCTGTGGACTACGAGTCCATAGCTGATCTGGGGCTGATAGAAGAAAGCCTTGATTACCTGAAAGCTTGCCTAGCCTACCTGGGATCCAGGGAAATAAAAAGGAAATTAAGCGAGACTAAAACCGCTTTCCAGCTGTCGATGGAATTTCAGGACAAACTGACTGAGCGCAAGTTTAGGGAAAACAGCTTTACCTTCGGCGACATTACCCAGACTGTCAGAAAGATCATAATCAACCCCATACTGGGGCTGGAAGTATATTTCCGACTCGACTCCCAGATCAAGCACATCCTGATCGACGAATTCCAGGACACCAGCTGGACGCAATGGGATATCATGAGACCTTTGATCGAGGAAGTGTTGTCCGACACGGAGGGAAGAAGCCTCTTCGTCGTCGGCGACCTGAAGCAGGCCATCTACGGCTGGCGCGGCAGTTCTCCCGAGATCTTCGGCCGCTTTCTCAAATATTACGCCGGGGCAATAAAAGCGCACCCGCTCTTCAAAAGCTACCGCTCCGCTCCGGAAGTCCTTGAACTGGTAAACCAGATCTTCTCCCTTTCCTGCTACAAAGATTGGAGAGAAGCCATTGAATTCCAAAATCACGTATCCTCCGAGGACGACAAAGTTCCCAAGCAGGGCTACAGCCGGCTCGCCCTCGTCAGCAGCGAACAGAAAGGCGTCAATTATCTTTTCGCGGAGATCGTCAGATTGCTGAACGAGATTCAGCCGCATAAAAAAGGCCTTCAGGCCGCCGTGCTGGTCAGGACCAACGATCATGCGGAAAAAATATTGTCACTTCTGGCCGACGAAAACATTCCCTGCACCAACTCCGCGGACGTTAAGATCATCGACTTCCCCGAGACCAAGATCGTTCTGGCCTTCTTCAGGCTGATCGCCGATCCCGGTGATCACGTTTCGCTTTTTTTGCTTAAGCATTCGCCCCTGAAGGAATTGTTCGGAGAAAAAGGTTTGGAAGAAACGCTCTCCTTCTGGCGCCGCCAAGTGATCCGCGACGGATACGCCAGCGTCATCGCCAGATTGGCTGAAAAGTGGAAAGAGGCCGCTGAAAACGAAGAAGGGAAAGACATCATTGCCAAAAGATTGGCTGATATCTCGCTCGCCGCTTCCTCTTACCCTGGCAAATCTCTCTCAGACCTGGAAAACTTCCTAAGCTTCATAGAGGAATACAAACGTCCGAGAGAAAAAGCCGATCCCGGCAAAGTGATCGTTTCCACTATCCATGCCGCCAAGGGATTGACTTTCGACATGGTCATACTGCCGCTCAGCAAAAGCCCGCTTGACGACATTTCCAAAACAGATTTCGTAAAAGAAGAGCAGGAAGAAGAAGTTTTGTCCGCTCCCAAATGCACAGCCTTCACTAAAAAGTGCAGCAAGCTCGCCTACTTTGCCTCGAATCAATATGCCGAAATGGAAGCTGAGACAATGACAAAGCAGTACCTTGAGAACGCCAATCTGAATTACGTCGCTTTGACAAGGGCGGCCAAAGCTCTTTATGTGCTTTGCCCGGACGCCAAGTCGCCCGGACCCACTCAGCTGCGCTACTACCTGAAGCAATGCGTTGAGGTTGGCAATAACAAAACGGAAGAGCTCGAAGAATATAGCATAACTTACATTGATTTCGGCAGCGCCGATTGGTACAAGAAAGACGAAGAGAAAAAAACAGAAGCTGAAGAAACGCTTTCGGAATTGACTCCTCCTTCCTTTGACAAAAAGATCTCACGCCGTAGGCAGACCGTCTCCCCTTCCAAGCTGGGAGAAACAGAAAGAGAGGAAGAGATCAGTGATGAGATGCCGTTCGTTGCTAAAGAAAGAGAAGAGGCTATGCGGCGCGGCAGCGCTATCCACAGCTATTGCGAAAGCATCCTCTGGCTGGGCGATACTGCGCCTGCAGTTTCTGCTCCCCTCTCTGATGAGATCGCCGAAGCGAAGGCGGTGGTGGACGCTTACATCGCCAGACATCCTGAGAATGTCTTCATAAAGCCAGCGAAAGAATGCGAAGTTCGGCGCGAGATGCCTTTTATGGCGCTGGTGGATGACAAGCTTGTGAAAGGCATCATGGACAGGGTGCACTTCTTCCCGAGCGCAAAGGATCCGGAAAAGATCGTGGTTTACGATTTCAAGACCGGTCATCCGCACGAGGAGAACCAGGTCCAGATAGACCTGTATGTGAAAGTGCTTAGAGATATCTACGGGATCGGGGATATCTCAGGCGAACTTGTCTATCTGGAGATGTGATCAGGGCAAAGAAAAAAGGCGGGGAAAAATTCCCCGCCTTTTTTGTTTTGACTTAGATCGTTTTATCTGCGGCGAAGGCCGAGAGCCAGAAGCGCGATGAGCGCCACGAGCGCGGCCGGTTCCGGAACCACGGAGACCTTGACATTGTCGAAGGTCAGATTGGCGCCGTAGGATCCGCAAATGCAGAAGAGGGTGCAAGCGCCGGTGTCGGTCGTGATCAGTTCATCGGTCGTGAAGGTGTTGTCGTCGATCGTGAATTCTGTCACATAACCTTCAAGATAATCGATGACGTAGGAAACGTGCATCCATTCGTAGGCATATTCCGTTTCGCAGAACGTCATGTCATAATCTTTAGCAGTAGCATAGACGATCGGGACGCCGTCCACGGAAGTGGCGCGGAGCATCAGCTCTTTCGAAGGTCTAACCTTGTCATTCTGCTTAAGATAGAGTAAATTTTCATCCATCCATTCGGGATCTTCGAAAATGGCGGGCGGAACGAACACGTCCATTTCAAACTTCACCAATTGGTTAGCCGGCACATCCAGGGCATGCATATAGCCGCCCCAGTTGCCGCCGTGTTCCATATAGAGGGACTGCTGATCGTTGGTGGAGCAGATGTAAGCGATGTTTTCACCGCCGTTATCGTCCACCCATTGATCCTGGCCGGCAAAATCGCCGAGCGTGAAGAAAGGTTCCTCAAAGTCGGCGAAGTAATAGACGTTGCCGCAAACGAAGGAGGCTATGCTGGTGGCGCAGCCAGCTTCGCCGGCGTCTATCCTGATCCTGGTGCGGTAGAAGTTGTCTTCCAGATCAGTCCTGTCAATGTTGATGACGAGGTCAACGGAGTTCGTCACAGTGCCGGTGGGATTCGTGAGCGTAAGCGCGTCATCCAGGTCAAGAACTTCCGCGGTGTAGTCGAAGCTGCCGGCGCCGCCGTTCCTTACGGGAATAATGATGGTGTCATCCGTACCGAAATATTCGTTTGCAATGGTGACCAGCTCAGGATCCTTTTCCCTGGGCAGCCTTTCGATCTTGAGATTATCGACCGCCACGCGGCTGCTGTTTTCAGATCCATTTGCAGCATGCCCCCAGGAGTTGAAGAAGTTGCAGCCCTGGTTCATTAATGGCCAATTGGTAAAGTTGGTGACCGCGTCGGCCATTGAGAAGGAGATAAGTTTCTGGCTCTGCAGATCCAGGACGTATTCAACCCTGTTCCAGGTGTCAAAGGGAGCTAGTGGGAATTTTCTGATGGCTTTTTCCTCCTCTTTACCTTCCTTGTTGCTCCTCTTTATCATCACCAAGCCCAGGCCGCCATCTTCGCCGTAAGTAGGCTCGTACTTACCTTCGAACTTTTCGTTCTGACCGTTGTCTTTCATCAGGACGTAAGAGTCTGGGCATTCGCTGTCGCTTGGCCAATAGAGGTCGTAGCTGACTTTAATAATGAAGTTCTCGTACCAAGGTTTCGGCAGATACATGCTGCATCCGTAGCTGCCGCCGCAATTGTGCATGAACATACAGTTTCCGGAGCAATCGTAAGCGTTGGTGATGGAAACGTTGCCGACGTTCACCGTCCAGCCGCGCTGGCCGACGATGTTGCCGGGCGTCATGTCGTCGAACTTTTCTTCGAAGATGACGTTGCCGTTGGAGCACATGACGGAAACGACTTTCGTTCCGGCTTCGCCGCCGTCAACGGTCATGTTGCAACGATAGAAGCCGTCCTCCAGACCTTCTTTGGCTTTCAGAGTCAGGACCTGGGAAACGTTAAAAGAACCGCTGTTAGGAGTTACATCCAGCCAATCGCTGTCCGTGGAGACGGAGTAGTTGATGGTGGTGGTGTCTGGGCCAGCGTTGTAAATGGTGAACTCCGAACTTTCAACATCCAACGGGATGAGGGCACTGTCTTCGGAAGCCAGCAAGGGATCGGAGTAACGGGCAGCGTAAGAAACATCCACGTAATCATAATAGGTGCCCTCGGCGCCGTCCAAGGAAGTGTGCTGCAGGGAAAGACGCAGTCTGGAGGGCTGTTCGCAGCTGCCGGTAGGGAGGATCTCGTAATTATTTGTCTCGCCGTTACAGCTGGCGCTCAAGACTTTCTTAGCCAAAGGATCCCAAACGAAGGCGATCTCGTTAGGGGTCTGGGCGTCAGTGTAGAGGTTAGAAAAGATGATGCCGGAGGGATAGCTTTCCAGCGTTCCGCTGCTACGGTCGCCCTTCAGGTAGAAATAGCGGTTCATGTCCTTGTCATAGATGGCGAAAAGGTCAATGCTGCTGGCCATGATAACTCTGGCGCTGACAGTGACCAGATTGGCCGCCGGATTGGGAGTAGTCAGGTCGATGGTGGGAGTCAAGACCATGACGTATTCGTCGTGACCTGTCGCGGAGGGCGAAAGGATCATGGCTTTGCCCTCGATATTGGGGGCGTTGGTCACGACGGTGGTGTTGCCGCTGTAGGTGCTGAAGATGCCCCAGCCTTCCTGTTCGGCCATCTGCGTTCCCACTTCGTAAGACTCGAAATCTTCCCGGTAGAGCGTGTCAGCCCAGGACAGATTGGAGGCGGCGAAAGCGAAAATCGCCAAGAGAATAAGGATTCGTTTCATAAATTTTCCTTTTTTTATTGGTTATTGAACCATTGGTTTTTAAGTATGTTTTTCAGTAGCTATATTTTAGCAAAAAATCAATTTGCGTTCCGTTTAATCGAACATAGCTTTCAGCGGACGTCCGCGCCACGCCTGCGGGATCTTTAATCCCAAAGCGTAAGCCAGCGTGGCGGACAGGTCGTACTGCATAGTCGGCTCGTCCAGAACGCAGCCCTTGCGGATATTTTTACCGTAGAGGATCAAAGGGGTCTCGAGATGCAGCATCTTAAGTTCTCCGTGGCCTTTTTCCGAGCCGCCGTGGTCTGACGAGAAAACAAAGATCGTGTCGTCAAAGATACCGGCATCCTTACAGGATTGAAGAATGACGCCTACCATCTTGTCAACTCTTTCCAGACTGTCATAATAGCTTGGCGTATCCCAGCCCTCGTTATGCCCCACTTCGTCCGGGTCGCCGATGTAAACTGTGAAGAACGTCGGTTTCTTCTCCAGGATATACTTCACTGCGTCGTCCTGAATATATTTCTCCAGGGCGTTGAGGTCCGGCTCGCGGTACAGGTGATAGTTGATGACCTCCTCGTCAATGAGCGGACCGATGCCGTCCCAGTTATATACGCAGCCTGTTTCGGCGTCCGGGCGCTGTTCCCTAAGCAGCGTATAGACGGTCGGCGGCATTCCCCTGCCGTTGTCCAAAACGGGCGGGATCTCGGGCTTTAAGGAATTCCAATGCCCAAACCCGTGCTGCTCCGTGGGAAGCCCGTTGAAAATGGAGGCCCAGTTGATGGCCGAAGCCGACGGCATCACGGAGCGTTTTTCCAGGGTGTAACTTCCCTCGTTCATCATCATCTTGAGGTTGGGCATCCTTGAGAGCAGCGCCGGATCCTTGAAAGCGGGCGTCGAGACGCCGTCCACGCCGATAAAGATGACATGCCCGGCCTTAGGCTGCGTTTTATCGGTGCAGGCGCAGCATAGAGCCAGCGTTGCCAAGGTTATCAGGAAGAATCTTTTCATCATAACCGCATAAGTTGATTGGTTTGTTGTATTTTAACAAAAGATCCAATCAAACTGTAATTTTATTTGCGTTTTGCGGCAAGCATAGCCGCAAGCGCCATGATCATAATGGCTGCCGGCTCGGGAACTACGCTGACCTTGACATTGTCCACCTGGACGTTGACATCGGTGGCCACGCAGATATAGAAGGAGGTGCAGGGAACGTCGGAATCAGTTGTGTAGCAGAATTCCGGATATTCCACCGTGTCGTCGATGGTGAATTCCCAAAGCCTGCCCTCTAAGTAGTCGATGACGTAGGAGACGTGCATCCAGTCGTAGGTGTACTCCGCCGGGGCGAAGGGATAGTCGTAGCCGATGGCGTCGCCGAAGATGATAGGCACGCCGTCCATCATGTCCGGAGTTATGCGCAGCTCGATGGAAGGACTGTAGGCGCTGTTCTGCTTCAGGTGGATGATGGCGTTGCCGATCCTGTCGGGATCCTCAAAGATGGCCGGGGGCACGAACATATCCATCTCGAACTTCATGACGCTGTTCCTGGGAACTTCCAGGGTGTGCCAGTAGCCGCCGTAGCCGCCGCCGGTCTCTATAAGGAGAGTCTGCATATCGTTGGTGGAAATAACGTAGGCGTTGTTGCCGGACCAGTCGTTCTGCCAGCCGTCCTGGCCTGTGATGTCGCCGAGAGAGAAGAAGGGCTCCTCAAAATCGGAGAAGTAATAGACATTGCCCACCACGAAGGAAACGATGGTGGTGGCGCAGCCGGCCTCGCCGGCGTCGAACCTCACCCTGGCGCGATAGTAGTTGTCATCCAGTTTGCTTCTGTCAGGAGTGACCGTCACAGAGCCCACGTCCGTTACCTTGCCGGTTGGCCTGTTGATGGTCAGCGCGTCGTCCAGGTCAAGCATTTCCGCGGTGTACTCGAAGCTGCCGGAGCCGCCGTTCATGAGCTCGATGGTGAAGAAGTTCGCGGTGCCGCCGTCAACGTAAGCCGGTGCGATGATCTCGGGACCGCTTCCCCTCTTGACCCTTTCGACCTGCAGGTTGTCGATGCCCAGGTTGCATTCGTAGGTTTGGCCTTCATTGTCCCAGATGGCGTTGCCCCAGGATTTGAAGATGTTGCAGGAGGGGTTCTTCAGGGTGAACTTGGAAAAGTTCGTGACCACTCCGTTCCAGCCGAAGGATAAAAGCCTGTTGAGCTGGAGGTCCATGGTGTACTCAACGGTCACCCACTGGTCCATGGGGGCGCCGGGGAAATCGACGATAGCCTGTCCCCTGCCCGAGGCGTTCTGAATGTTGTTCAAAACGAAGACGGCGTTCTCGTAATCCGGGTAGACAGCGTTCTCGAATTTTTCATTTGAGCCGGATTCTTTCTGGAGCATGACGTCGCCGCTGCCTTTGCCGCTGGAGGGCCAGTACATGTCGAAGGAGACCTTGACGATGAGGTTCTCGTAATAGGGTTCGGGCAGATAAGTGCTGCAGGCGTCGTTGCCGCCCGCGGCGTAGCAGAACATGCATTTGCCGGAGCAGTCGTAAGCGTTGGTAATGACCACGCTGCCCACATCCACCGACCAGCCTCTCTGGCCGATGATGTTGCCGTCGTCCATAGTGTCGAAGTCTTCCCTGAAGATGACGTCGCCGCCCTGGTACATGACCTCGACGACCTTAGCGCCAGCCGAGCCGCCGTCCACAGTCATGAAGCAGCGCCTGAAGGTGTCCCTGTAGCCTTCCTTGGCGGAAAGCGTCAGGGTCGTGGAAGAGCTGAAGGTGCCGCTGGCGGGAGTGATCTCAAGCCATTCCTGATTGGCCGTAGCGGTGTAAGTGATCTCGGAGGAACCGCCGTTCTTAAGTTCGAAACTAGCGCTGTCCTTGTCTAAGGGGATCAGGACCTGGCTGTCGCAGATAAGAGTTTGGCCGGCGGCGCGCGTCTCGGTCTTGATGAGGACGTCGTCGAAGTAAGCGGCGGTGCAGTCTTCGAGCATCGTGGAAAGCTGGGCGTAAAAATAAAGCCTGGTGGGCTGAACGCAGCTGCCGCCGGCCACAATGTTGCATTCCTTCTCAACATCGTTCAATTTGACGGCGACCGCCTTTTTCTCGTTGAAGTCGTAGGTGATCTCAAGCGTGTTGGGCGTATGCCCGTCTTTCATCAGATTGTCGAAGGTGAGGCCGGAGGGAGTGCTGTACATAATGCCGGTCTCGGCGTCGCAGCGGAGGTAGAAATAGGGGTTACCGCGGTAGTCGTGCAACGCGAGGATGTCGTCCTTCGAGGCGGAAATGAAAGTGAAAGAGATCTTCGTGACTTCCTTCAGAGGGTCCTCCGGGACATAGTCGACGGCGGGAAGCATGACCACTACGTCGCCCTCGTTGCCGCCTTCGCGGTAGCTCATTGCCATGCACTTGCCGTCCATGCCGGAAATGCCATCCACTACCGTAGTGTTGCCGGTGAAATTGCCCAAGATCCCCCAGCCTTCCTGCTCGGACATCTGAGTGCCCACTTCGTAGCTCTCAAAGTTTTCCTCAAAAAGCGTCTTTTCGGCAAAGCAGCAGAGCGCGGCGCCCAAAAGAAGAAACATCAGAAATTGTTTCATAAAAATACCCTTTATGCGTTGATTAAAAATTTTTATTAAGTTTGCCTAAAATTATAGAAAACAAGACCTT
>JAFYIM010000431.1 GCA_017538635.1 bacterium | reverse complement strand
CTCAAGCAAACGCATGGCCGCCTCGTGGCTGGGAAGCCCCCAGCCGGAAATGTTCGGGAAAACGTAGAAGGTGCCGCGGGGGTTCGGGCACTGAACTCCGGGCAGTTCATTCAAAGCCTGGACGATGTATTTTCTCCTTTCGTCGAAGCTTTCCAGCATGCGCTGGACGCAGGCCTGGTCATCGCGCAAGGCGACTACGCCGCCGTACTGGGCGAAAGTCGTCATGCCGGAAGTGGACTGGTCCTGGAGACGCTTGATGGCGTCGGAAGCCTCCAGGGAAGGACAGGCGACGTAGCCAAGGCGCCAGCCGGTCATGGAGTAAGTTTTGGCATATCCGTTGATCGTGAAAACGCGGTCGTAAAGGTCGGGCAGAGCCGCGGCGAAACTGACGTGCTTGAAGCCGTCGTAAACAAGATGCTCGTATATTTCATCGGAAACGACAGCGACGTCGGGATGTTTCCTGAGGACGGCGCCCAGAGCCCTGATCTCCTCTTCGGAATAAGCTTGGCCGGTGGGGTTCGTGGGAGTGTTTATGATGAGCGCTCTGGTCTTGTCGGTGATGGCGGCTTCCAGCTGCTCGGGCTTCATTAGGAAGCGGTCTTCCTCTTTGGTCTGGACTATTACGGGAATGCCGCCGGCCAAAGTCACTATTTCGGGATAGCTCACCCAGTAAGGGGCAGGGATTATGACTTCGTCGCCCGGATCGAGAAGGATCTGGAAAACGCAATAGACGCTGTGCTTGGCGCCGGTGTTCACTACGATCTGCTGGGGCAGGTAATTGAGGTGGTTCTCTCTCTGGAATTTCTTGGCGATGACTTCCCTTAAAGGCAGGATGCCGTTGGTGGCGGCGTATTTCGTTTTTCCGGCCTTCAGGGCGTCGATGCAGGCGCGGCAGATGTGCTCCGGAGTCGGAAAGTCCGGCTCGCCCACCGCCATCGAGATGACCTGGTATCCCTGGGCTTTCAGTTCGTTGGCCTTGTTGTTGATACTGAGCGTGGCCGACGGTTTGACAGATCTGATACGTGAACTAAGCTTCATTTTAATTTACGAAAGTTGAAAAAACATCAGCGCCAAGATCTCCCGGTCCTTTTTTCTTAAAGACCTGGAAGCCTCTGGCGGCTATCATACGCGCGTTGTCAGTGCAGAGCGGCAAGGATGGGAAAATAACTTTCAGGGCATCTTTGCCGCGTGAGCGATTCTTGAAAAGTTCCCTAAGCCGGCTGTTGGAGCTGACTCCGCCGCCCACCACGATAGTCTTTACCTTGAACTCCCTGGCGGCCCTTACAGCCTTTTTCACCAGGACGTCCATGATCGCTTCGACGTAATCCGCGGCGACGTTGCAGAGCGCCTCCTCGCTTTTGGGGGGATTTTTCTGCACGTGGTAAAGCAGGGCGGTCTTGACGCCGGAAAAGCTGAAGTCAAAGGAAGGCTTCAGGTAAGCTCTCGGGAACCTCGTCCCGTCCGGCGTTCCTCTTTGCCCTTTTTCGGCGCGCAGAGCGAGGTTCAAGCCTCCGGGCATGGGAAGCCCAAGGATCTTCGCGCCCTTGTCGAGCGCTTCG
>JAFYIM010000430.1 GCA_017538635.1 bacterium | reverse complement strand
CAGGCTTCTATTTTTTCCGCTCCCAGACCGCCGTAAACTTCAAAAGCTTTTTTTAGCGTCCTGCCGCTCTCCAAGATTGTATCGACCAAAAGCACGTATTTTCCCTTGCAGTCCAAAGAAGGGCCGAGCAACAGTTTCACGTCGCCGGTGCTTTCCGTTCCGGAATAGGAGGCGCAGTCGATAAAATCGATCTCGGCTTCCACTCCGAGGTTTGAAAGCGCCCTTGAGAGATCGCTCGTGAAATGGATGCAGCCTTTGAGAACGCCGGTTATGATCAAGGGCTTCCCGCCGAGATCTGCGGCGATTTCGGAAGCCAGTCTTTCAACGACCTGCTTCAGCTGCATTTCTGTCAGAATGATGTCGTACATGTCAAGATTCTTCCTCGAGTTTTTCAGCTTCTCTCAAAGCTCTTCTGGCCTCGCGCTCCGCTTCCCTTGCCTTGCGGCGCTCTTCCCTTTCGGCTTCCCTTTCGGCCTCGATCGCCGCCCTTTTCGCCTCTTTTTCCTTGGCTATGATGGAGGCCTGCTCAGCGTACTTCGCAAGATAAGCCGATTTCACCATTTTGGTTTCTTTTTTGGGCGGTTCCGAAACCGGTTCTTCCGTATCTTCCTTGGCGCCCTCCTCCCTGACGAGCTTGTTAACTTCAACGTTCACGGCGTCCAGGATCCCGTTGACGAAACGGCCGGACTCTTCAGTCCCGAAAACTTTGGCGATGGCGACCGCTTCGTTTATGGCGACCACGGCCGGAGCGCTGCGCTTTATTGTGAATTCGCAGATGGCTATGCGCATGATCTGCCTGTCAACCATAGCCAGCCTTTCCTTGTCCCAATTGTGCGTGTGGCTAAAGATCAGTTCGTCGATCTTTCCGGCGTTCTTCACGACGCCCCTGGCCAAAAAAGAGGCGTAATCGGTAACGGACTGGGGGAAAGGGCGGGAGAAGATGCTCTCGATCCTAACAGCGACCGAAAGATCGTCCGTCCTCTGCATATCCAGGGCGTAGAGCATACAAAGAGCTAGGATGCGCGACTTGCGTCTGGGAAGCATTTATTCTCCTTAGAGCTGCTTGTAGATCCCAAGCATCTCGATAGCTGAAAGCGTGGCGTCCCAACCCTTGTTGCCGGATTTGGAGCCGGCTCTTTCCACAGCCTGCTCGATGGTGTCGCAGGTAAGAACTCCGAAGGTCATCGGAACTTCCGTCTGCTGCATGGAAGCCTGAGCAATGCCCTTGGCGCTCTCGGCCGCCACAAATTCAAAGTGCGGCGTGGCGCCCCTTATGACGGCGCCCAAGCAGACGACCGCGTCAACTTTCCCGCTTTTCGCCAGCTTTGCGGCGGTGGGCGGAATCTCCCAGGCGCCGGGCACGAAGACGACCGTGACGTCGTCTTCCTTGCCGCCGTGGCGGCGCCAGCAGTCAAGGGCGCCTTCCAAAAGCTTGCCGGTGATGATCTCGTTGAAACGGCTGACAACGACGCCAAGCCTTTTGCCTTCCGCGTTCAGCATACCTTCCAATTTTTTATACATAAGGCCTCCTTTAGAGAAGATGTCCCATCTTCTCTGATTTGGTTTCCAGGTAATGTTGGTTGTATTGGTTTGGCTTGGTCTTCAGGGGAACTCTTTCCACGATCTCAAGACCGTGGCCCGAAAGCCCAGCCAGTTTTTTCGGATTGTTCGTCATCAGCCTCATCTTCCTGACGCCGAGGTCGGCGAGCATCTGCGCGCCGTAGCCGTAGTCCCTGAGATCCGGCGGGAAGCCGAGCGTGATGTTCGCTTCCACGGTGTCCTCGCCCTTGTCCTGCAGGGCGTAGGCTTTGATCTTCGCCGGCAGCCCGATGCCGCGCCCTTCCTGGCGCAGGTAAACGATAACTCCGCGGCCCTCCTCGGCGATCTTCTGCATAGCCGCTTCAAGCTGTTCGCCGCAGTCGCAGCGGCTCGACCTAAGGGCGTCGCCGGTCAAACATTCGGAATGCACTCTCACCAGGACGGGATCGTCGCCTTTTATTTCGCCCATCGTCAGGGCCAGATGATGCTGGGAATCGATCTTCGATTCGAAAAGATGGATCCTGAAATTGCCGAACTTGGTCGGCAGGGCGGCCTCCGCGGTCTCTTCGATCAGACGCTCGGTCTGCCTGCGGTACTCGATAAGCTTTGCGACCGTGAAGATCTTAAGCCCGAGTTCTTGTGCCAAAACTTTCAGCGTGTCGAGCCGCGCCATCGTTCCGTCGTCGTTCAAGATCTCGCACAGAACGCCGCAGGGCGATTTCCCGGCCATCCTGGCCAGATCCACCGCCGTTTCGGTGTGTCCGCTGCGCTTCAATACGCCGCCGTTCTCCGCCCTCAGGGGAAAGATGTGCCCTGGGATACCGAACTGCTCGGAATTGGCGTCTTCACTGCAGAATTGCCTTATGGTCTCGGCCCTGTCGTAAGCGGAGATGCCGGTCGTGGCGTTTTTGAGCGCGTCGATGGAGACCGTGAAAGCCGTGCCCAAACGGGCCGTGTTGCGGGATACCATCATGGGAATGCCGACTTTTTCCAGTTTCTCCCTGGAAGCCGGCAGGCAGACCAATCCGCGTCCCCTTGTGACCATCAGATTGATAGCCTCGGGCGTGACGCAGTCGGCCGCCATGATGAAGTCGCCTTCATTCTCGCGGTCTTCGTCGTCGGTCACTATGAGGATCCCGCCTTTGCGGATTATCTCGATAGCTTCCGGCGCTTCTACAAAAACGTCACTTGGCATCTTAGTTCTCGTCCTCGATGTCGATGTCCTTCATGCCCTTCATAGCTTCCTGGAGCTGCTTGGGGTCCATGGATTTCAATTTGTCAACGACCGCGTTGTTGTCGATGCGCACGATGAATTTGCCGCCTTCCAGCCAGCAGTCGATAACGTTCAAGTAATCCAGAGGGGCCTGCCCCATGACCTTGAAGTAATAATACTGCCTCAAAAACGGCACTCTTCTGAGGTCGAAATTGACCTTGCCGTCCTTTTGGAGAATGCCCTCAATTATGGGCGGGATCTCGCGGGAGAATTCATCCTTGTAGGGTTTCTTCTTTTCGTTGAAGCCCATGATCTGGCGTAAAAGCGTCGCCAGCGTCACGCAGATGCAGGCGTAGGTCGCCCAATCAAGGGGCTCGTCGCCGCAGATGAAATTGAAGGCTTTTTTCTGCGGAGTCCAGATCATCTTCTCAAACTCCAGTTTGCGCTTTGTGCTTTCCCTGCCGT
>JAFYIM010000429.1 GCA_017538635.1 bacterium | reverse complement strand
TGGGAACCGCCGAATACCAGAAGCAGAGGCCTTGCCGAGTCGTAGCCTGTCAGCGTCGCGGAAAGATCGCTGGCCGGTTCTTTGAACGCTTTCCTCAAGGGGTTGCCGGTCACGGCGAAACTTGTTTCCTTCCTGATGCTTTTTTTCAGCTTTTTCATTATGGGATGGTCGGAGTCAAGCCCGCAGGCCACCCTGACGCCGAAATGCGACATCAGCCTTGTGACGCGTCCCGGGATGGCGTTGGATTCGTGCACTACGGCGTTTTTTCTGAGCAGGACGGAAGCCAGAAGAAGCGGCGCGCTGGTGTAGCCGCCGAAAGTCACGACGGCCTCCGGGCGAAGTTTTATTATGAGCGCGAGGCTTTTGAAAAAGCCCGCGAGGTTTACAAAGAAATTTCTGACGGTTTTCAAACCTCTCCCCTTGGGGGACGAGGGAATGCGGAAGAACTCAAGGCCGTGTTTTTCGGCCAGGCGTTCTTCCATGGAGTCTTTCCGCCCGGCGAAATAGATCTCCGCTTCGGGAAAGCGTTCCCGTATTTCCTCGCAGAGCGCGACGGCCGGCATGATATGCCCGCCTGTCCCGCCTCCGCTCACCAATATCCTTTGCAGTTCTTTCATCTGGCCGAGGTGCGGGAAACGACGCTGCGTTTTGTGTGTTGTACTTTAGGTTTGTTCTTGACCATATTCAAAAAGAGGCCGCAGGCCCCTAAGAGGAACAGAATCGAAGAGCCGCCGTAGCTGACGAAAGGAAGACCCATGCCCTTGTTGGGGAACATAGCCGTGACGACTCCCATGTTGGCGATCGCCTGGCCGCCTATTACAAGCGTTATGCCGAAGGCGGTGAGGCGGCAGAAAGTGTCGTCAATTTTGGAAACGAGGCGCCACATGACCACGAGCAGGAGGAAGAAGGCTGCTATTACGGCTGCCGAGCCGCAGAAGCCGAGTTCTTCTCCGATGACTGCGTAGATGAAGTCGGTATGGGCTTCCGGCAAATATTCCATTTTCATGAGCGAATTGCCGATGCCGAGCCCATAGATTTTGCCGGAGCAGATGGCCATCAGGGCCTGAAGGTTCTGGTAGCCGGTTCCCAGAGGATCGTTCATAGGATCCAAAAAGGCCATGATCCTTTTCATCCTGTAGGCTTCATGGGTGACATAGTAGCAGCCAAAGCCGCCCACAAACACCGCTCCGATGATGATGTAAAAGAATCTCATGCCGGCCGCGAAGCAGACGGCTCCCCCGACTACGGCGATCAAAAGAGGAGTACCGAGGTCTCTTCCGGCCAGTGCCAGTGCCAGGCCCATCCCCATTATCACGGCTGGGACGACGGCGCCTTTGATAAACGATCCAGCGTCTCTCTTTACGCGCTCATACCACCAGGCCAGAATGAGGATCATGGAGTACTTCAAGGCTTCCGAGGGCTGGAACCTCAAAAAGCCGAGGTTCAGCCAGCGCCTGGCGCCGTTCACAGTCACGCCCAAAGGCGAAAAGACCATGATGAGGAAAAGCAGGGACGCAAGGTAGATTATGGGGGCCAGACGCTTCACAAGATCGATTGGAAGCTTGTACATCAGCGCCATGGCCCCGAATCCCATGATAAGCCACATTACTTCTCTTTTGAAGTAATAATACTGGTTGCCGGAATAGATCCTTTCGGCAACGTAAACGCTGGACGAATACACCATCAGCGCTCCGAAACTGCAGAGCGCAAGGACGAGGCAGAAAAACACCCAGGGCAGTATTTTGTCAATGGCTTTCATTTATGCGGCAAGAGATCAACGGTTGGGAACAACGATCGTCTGTCCGATCTTAAGCTTGTCGCTGCTGGCGCCGTTCATGCTCATGAGTTCTTCGACGGAAGAGTTGAAGCGTCTGGCGAGTTTCCAGTAGCTGTCGCCGGCCTGGACGGTGTAATTCTGCGTTCCGGTAGCGGCGGGAGCGGCGGCAGTCTGCTGCGTCTGCGCGGGCTGCACGACCGAGGAGATGGATGCGCTCGTTTCCTTGGGCTG
>JAFYIM010000428.1 GCA_017538635.1 bacterium | reverse complement strand
ACGCGCTTTTCGCTGATGCGGCGGTCCAGGACGCACTCCATGTTGCCGGTGCCCTTGAACTCCTCGTAGATAAGGTCGTCCATGCGGCTGCCGGTCTCTATGAGCGCCGTGGCGATGATGGTCAGGCTTCCGCCGCCTTCGCAGCTTCTGGCTGAACCGAAGAAGCGTTTGGGCTTCTGGAGAGCGCTGGCGTCCATGCCGCCGGAAAGCGTCTTGCCGCTCAGATTGTGGCCGCTATTGTAAGCCCTGGCCAACCTCGTCAGACTGTCCAGAAGAATGATGACGTCCTTGCCGTGCTCAACGAGGCGCTTGGCTTTTTCTAAGACCATTTCGGCCACCGCCAGATGACGGTCTCCCGATTCGTCAAAAGTCGAGCTTATGACTTCTCCCCTGACGGAGCGCTGCATATCGGTCACTTCCTCGGGCCTTTCGTCTATAAGAAGCATGATCAGTTCAGCGCCGGGATTGTTGTGGGAAATGGCGTTGGCAATGTCCCTGAGGAGAAGCGTCTTCCCGGCTCTGGGCGGCGCGACGATAAGTCCGCGCTGGCCTTTGCCGATCGGAGAAATAAGATCCATGATGCGGGTTGAGATTCCGTCCGGCTTGTATTCCATAAGGAAACGCTCGGCGGAAAACTGCGGGGTAAGTTCGTCAAACGGCGTCTTGTTCTCCTTGGAGTCGGGCGCATCGAGGTTCACCCCGGCGACCTTTATGACAGCGCCGCTCTTCTCGTTGTTCCTGGGCCTTCTGAAAACGCCGTAAATGGTGTCGCCTCTCTGAAGATGGAAACGCCTGATCTGCGTCGGCGAAACATAGACGTCGTCGTCGCAGATGCGGTAATTGCGGTCGCTGCGCCTCAAAAAGCCGTAGTTGTTGAATTTCTGGATATCCAGCACGCCCTTGCCGAAGCGGAAGCCGAATTTGGCGTATTCCGTCCTCATGATCTCGTAGATGAGATCCTGACGTCTGAGTTCCGGAACACGCCTGACTCCGTTGGCCGCGGCCATCTTTCTCAGGTCTTCGTTGGTCTGTCTCAGAAGGAAAGAGATGTTGACCAGGTCGCTCTCAACGTTGACGTCGTCGGGCGTACATTCAGCCGGAGTTTCAGGTTCTTTTTCGGCGGCTTGTTCTTGAGGCTGATCCTGAACTTCCGCCCCCTCTTTTTTGCCTTTGGCATGGCGGTGTCCGTGGCGCCTCGAGTAAGCCGGCTCCTTGGCTTCAACGATCGGGATGGGGCGTCCCACGGTCACTTCGGAAGGAGTCTCGTTCTCGATCGTCTCGCCCTCGGTAAATTCCGCAGTGGGGTCAAGGGGATTGAAAGGCACTTCTTCCACCACGCTCAAAGCTTTTGGTTTGCGTCCCGTTTTCTTCTTGGCCGGCCGTTCGACCATTTCGTCGCCTGGCTTTTCGCCTTCAATGGGTTCGCCTTCCGTGAACTCTATGGGGTGCTTTTTGACGGCTTCCTCCCATTTGCTTTTCTTTTCGTCCTCGGGGACGAAGACCACTTCATACTGGTCCGTCAGTTCTTTCGGGATCTCTTCTTTGGTCGCGTAACGTTTGGGGCGTCCGGGGGCTCCGGTCAGTACTTTGTAATATCCGTTCATAATTTTTCTCTTAAGAATGCTTTAATAGCTTCCTTGAATTCTTCCTTGGTTCCGTTGTTCTCTATGGTGTGGTTCGCATAATGCGAGCGGGCCCAATTGGCCCACTGGCGGTTGAAACGCAGATTGATGTCGGTCGCGGAAAGCGGCCGCGACAATTGCAGCCTGCGTTCTCTTATTTCGTTGTCGACGTTTATGGTGACGGTCTCGTCGAAAAGATACTGCAGACCGCACTCGAAAAGCAAGGGAACGATCACAAAAACGACCTTCTCCCCTTCTTTTTCCTTTTCCTTTATCCAAAGCGAAAGCTTTTCCAATATCATGGGCTGCAGGACCCGTTCAAGCGCGTTTATGACCTGCATGTCTTTGAAAGCGTTCCCGGCGACCGCTCTCACCGCCTGGGCGGTGAATTCCTCTTTCAGATATCCGTATTCATGAAGTTTCGTGCCGATCTTTTTTACGACGCTCTCATCCTGCCAGAGCTCTCTGGTAAGATCGTCGGCGTCAATTGCCTGATATCCTGCTTCTTTTATCACTTCCAGGGCGAAACTCTTGCCGCAGCCGATGCCGCCCGTAATTCCAATCTTTTTCATCAGAAAAGCTCCTGCTGTTGCGGTTCTTTTGGCGATTCGATTTTTTTTGCTTCCGGAGCGCGCAGGGACTGGAAGTCGTATTTCCGGCAGAATTCGTTAACGAGTCCGCAGTCGCATTCGCAGCGCACGGTGTCCTTAAGCTCAATTTTAACCGGCGCGTCGCATCTGATCTTGATGAGGAAGCGGGTGCTCTCGATATGATCCTTGGCTTCCTCAAGTTTTCTCTGGTTGGAAAGGGAAAGCTTGTCAAGGGAAGCGTAGATGTTGTCAAGTGTGCCGTAGGCTT
>JAFYIM010000427.1 GCA_017538635.1 bacterium | reverse complement strand
TTCTGGTTCGTTTCCATTTTGACGATAATTTCCGGCATATACTACCTCGTTAAATACAAACACTTCTATCTGGAAAATGTCTGACGATTCTCCGGGCAGCAGGAAGACTTTGGCGGTATTCGTCTCTACGATGGGATTCACCGGTTTTTTCCCCATCATGCCCGGAACTGTCGGCACTATTTGGGGCCTTCTTCTTTGGTACGCCGCGACGCTGACAGAAAAGCCTCTTCTCATTCAGGCGGTCCTGGCGCTGGTTTTTTTCCTACTCGGCCTGATTTTTTGCGGAAAGGCCGAAAAAGACTTGGGGAAGCACGACCCCGGCTCAGTTATCATTGACGAGACGGCAGCGGCCTTCCTGACCTTCCTGGGCGTTCATTTCAGCATCTGGACGGCGCTCATAGGTCTCATACTTAACCGCTTTTTCGACATTCTGAAGCCCTGGCCGATAAATAAGCTGCAAAAACTGCCTGGAGCATGGGGAATTATGCTCGACGATACGGCCGCTGGGATAATATCAAGATTGATACTGGGAGCAATTGTTTACTTCTTTCCTCAGATTTGACCGAAAAGGCGCCTTTTGCTAGACTAAAAATCGTAGAAATAACATCTGAACCAACAACTTTAAGGAAAATATGGGATACGAATTTATTCCTGTGAACGCCCTTGACTGGGGGATCATCATAGGTTTCCTGGTCTTCACGCTTATCGTGGGCATCATCGTTTCCAAAAAAGCCGGCGAATCCAGTGAGGATTTCTTCCTTTCCGGCCGTTCCATGCCCTGGTGGCTTTTGGGCTTCTCCATGGTCGCCACGACTTTCTCTACCGACACTCCGAACCTTGTCACCGATATGGTCAGGCAGGGCGGCGTAGCCCAGAACTGGAGCTGGTGGGCCTTCCTTATGACAGGCATGCTGACGACCTTCATCTACTCCAAGCTCTGGCGCCGTTCCGGCGTCGTTACGGACCTGGGATTCTATGAGCTCCGCTACAGCGGCGAATCCGCGGCTTTCCTAAGAGGCTTCAGGGCCGTTTACCTCGGCTTCCTTTTCAACATCATCGTCATGGCGACAGTCTCCATGGCGGCCATCAAGATCGGCGGCGTCATGCTGGGCCTGAAGCCCTGGGAGACCGTTCTCTACGCCGCGGCCATCACCACGATCTTCTCTGTTTTGGGCGGCCTTAAGAGCGTGCTCATCACCGACTGCCTGCTCTTCGTCGTGGCCATGGTCGGGTCTGTGGCGGCGGCTGTCGTTTCCGTCAACCGCGCGGGCGGTCTGGACGTTGTCCTGAACAATCCGCTGGTCCAGCAGAAGATGGACATTCTGCCCTCCTTCAACATCTACACTCCGGGCGTAGGGTTTGACAAGGAAAGCTTGAACCTTCTCATCACGCTGCTTCTGATGCCCGTACTGGTCCAGTGGTGGAGCGCCTGGTATCCCGGTGCCGAGCCCGGCGGCGGCGGTTACCTTACCCAGCGCGTCCTGGCGGCCAAAAATGAAGCGCACGCCACGGGCTCCACGCTCTTCTTTGACATCGCGCACTACGCTCTCCGCCCCTGGCCCTGGCTTTTGGTTGCCTTGGCTTCGCTGGTGCTCTTCCCGACGCTGGACTCTCTGAAAGCGGCTTTCCCGCACACCATGCCCGGCCATGACCTGGCCTATTCCGCCATGCTGACCATGCTGCCGCACGGCTTGAAAGGCATCGTCGTCGCGTCTCTGATGTCCGCTTACATCTCGACGATCTCAACCCACCTGAACTGGGGTTCCTCGTACATCACCTACGACTTCTGGAAACGCTTCCTGAGGCCTCAGGCCTCTGAAAAGGAAATGGTCCTGGTGGGCCGCATCGCCACCGTTATCCTGATGGTCTTTGCCTGCGTTTTGGCCCTCTTTTTAAAGAGCGCGACCTTCGC
>JAFYIM010000006.1 GCA_017538635.1 bacterium | reverse complement strand
TTTTAAAACCAAACCCTTAGGGACCTTTTGAAAATCTCCCAACGCTTTCTAAGCATCCTGCTTCTGCCGGCGCTTCTTCTTTTTTCCGCCTGCCAAAAAGGCGGCGGAGTTCCAGTTAAACTCGAAGCGCTTGAAGGCTCCCGTTATCTTGCCAATGGAAACGAGCCCCAGGAACTTTTAGTTAAAGTCCTGAACGCTTACGACAAGCCCGTTTCCGGCATCAAAGTGACTTTCGAATCCCAGGACGAGGCGGTCTCCTTCCCTAATGAAGATGTTTCCGTTTCCGACGAAAGCGGCAGCGCGAAAACGACTGTCGCCGTTGCTCCAAGCCCTGGGACTCATCATGTGAGAGCGCATTTCCGTCTTCCCGACGGCACAATGAAGGAAACGACCTTCGCCCTCAATTGGGGCGTATTAGTTTCCGGCGATCATCAGCAGGCCGTAGGCGGGCTTTCCGTCAAAGAGCCTGTCGCGCTCACATTCTACAACGAGGACGGATCTCCCAAAGAGAACGTTCCCGTGCATTTCTTCTGCGAAGGCGCCTCCCCAAAAGTGGAGTTCAGTTCCGAAAACATTAAAAGCGATCCTTTAGGCCTTGCCAAGGTTTACATCAAGGGCGCCAAAACTTCCGGCAAGAGTTTCATCCATGCCGAGGCCCCTTCCTACGACTGCTTCTGCTTCTCGGTCCAGACTATCGACAAAGGCGCTCTCATTCTTAAACTTTGCGGCTTGTTCTCGCTCTTCTATCTAGGTCTTGTCTTCATGTCCTTCGGTCTTAGGACCGCCGCCAGCGAGAAGCTGAAAGCCCTCTTCAACTCCATAAAGCGTCGGCCGCTTCAGGATCTTTTCAAGGCCGCTTTCGTCACCGCCATCCTGCAGTCTTCGGGCGCCGCCAGCGACATGGTCGTCGGCTTTGTGAACGCCGGGCTTTTAGCCCTCTCCGTTTCCGTGCCTCTTATCCTCGGCTGCAACATCGGCTCGACCATTGCGCCGCAGATCATGGCCTGCCGGCTATTCTCCCTCATTATGCCGGCTCTTGTTTTGGGCGCGATCTTCAGATTGATCCCCGGCCGCCGCGGCGACTTCTGGCACGCGCTAAGCAGAATTTTCTTCGGCTTCGGCACGATCTTTCTGGCCTTCTACCTGCTTGAGGAAACGCTTACTCCCTTAGCCGGCAGCGAATATTTCTCTGAGATCGGCAAGGTCTTCGACTGTTCCGGAGAAAGCTTCCTGCCTTTCCTCTACGCTTTCCTTGCCGCTTTCGCAATAAGCGCACTTCTCAGGAGCAGCGCGGCGACCGTCGGCGCGGTCATCATCCTGGCTTCCTCCGGCATGATGAATTTCGCAACCATCTGTCCCCTGATACTTGGCTGCAACCTGGGCAAATCCATAGCTGTCCATCTTTCCGCCAAGGGAACGTCGAGAGCCGCGCACCGCGTGGCCGTCATCCACACGATCGTCAATCTTTTCACGGTCGTACTGGGCACTGTCTTTTTCTTCATTAAGTTCAACGACAGATCGCTTGCTCTGATCTTCTTCGACGCTTTCTGTCCCGGCGACGCTTTCGCAGGCAATGAGCTTGCAAGACACGTCGCTATGGCCCACACCATGGTCAACGTCATGACGGCGCTCCTCCTTTTGCCCTTCTCCTCGCTTCTGGTTCTCATTGCCGAAAGGATCATTCCCGTAAAAGCGATGGAAAACGAGAAGAGCTACGTTCTCGACAGCCGCCTCCTCATGACGCCCAACCTTGCCTTCGCCCAGCTCAGAAGGATCACAATAGAGGCTTTGGAAAAGGGACAGGTCATGATGCGCTACGCCTACACAGCCTTCATGGAAAACGATTCCAGCAAGGACATGGAGATCATAACCATGGAGAACGAGCTCGATGATTTCCAGCGCGACGTCAGCTCCTTCCTCACCTGGCTCTCGGAATACAACGTCGACAAAGCCAACGCTGAAAGAGTCCCGGCCTTCATCCATGTCGCGCACGATATCGAGCGTATCGGCGACATCGCCGTCAACTTCCTGAACATGGCCAAGAACTGCGCCGAAAAAGACCTTCTGGCGCACAAAGAGAGCGTCAAACCCATAGAAGATTACTTCAACGCCATGGACCTCTACTGCGAGGAGATCATAAAGACTCTTAGGAGCCGCGAAAAAGAAAAGGAAGACCGCACGGCCAAGCTTATCGTCCGCCAGCGCGTCCTTCAGCAGCTCGACTCCGAGATACAGAGCGAATACGCCGCCGGCGACCAAAGCGACATGCGGTCCATCAAGATCGCGGTCCTCATCAACGACTCCGTCACGATCATGTCCCGCATGACGAGGCACCTCTTGAACATCGCCCAACGCATAACCCTTCTCACAAAAGATTGATGCGCTACTTACTTCTAGCAACGCTCACTTTCCTCATCTTCGGCTGCTCGAAAGCCCAGGACGTCATTCCCGAATTGCTGTCCCCGGTTTCCGAGGCCGTCGTCTGCGTCCCGCCCAAAACTAACATAACGCTCAGGGTGAAAGTCGAGGGCCCGATGATCCCAGGGCTTCTGGGCGGCAAAGGCCAGCGCGACCCCGTGAACGGCGCCGAAATCACCTTCAGCCAGCGCGAGAACGATCCTGAGATCACTTTCCCCAATGGCCCGACGGTGACCTCAGACGCTGGCGGCACGGCGGAAATTGAAATAGCGATCGGCAAGACCACGGGCGACCACCATATCAGCGCCACGGCGGAATCGCCCTTCGGCGACGTTTCCTGCGAATTCAGGATAGTTTCCGGCCTTGCCCTGCACAACACCCGCCAGGAGATCTTAAGCGGCCGCACGAGCCAAGACATGCTCTCCCTTACGGTCTATGACAAGGACGGCAGTCCTTTGTCCGGCGTTCCCATCCACTTCCTCATCGACCCCTTCTCCGGCTGCCACCTTTCCTGCCGCGAGGCTGTGACTGACGAAACAGGCACAGGCGGCACGCTCATCATGGCCGGCAATACGACCGGCGAGACGGAAGTCATCGCGGAAGTTGAGATGCCGGGTGTTAGCAACATGCGCGGATTGCATTTCCAATCCGTCGTCATCAACACCACTTCCGTCGTCATCGCGATCCTGGGTGGACTGGCGCTCTTCCTTCTCGGAATGACCATGATGTCGGAAGGACTGCAGAGTGTTGCCGGCGCGAGGCTGAAAAGCATTCTCCAGCTCTTCGTCAAGAACAAATTCACCGGCATCGTCGTCGGCACCGTCATAACGGCCATAGTGCAAAGTTCAAGCGCCTCGACCGTCATGGTCGTCGGCTTTGTGAACGCCGGTCTTATGAACCTCGAGCAGGCTATCAGCGTCATCTTCGGAAGCTGCATCGGCACGACCGTCACGCCCCAGATCATGGCTTTCGGGCTTACCGACATCGCCCTGCCCGCCGTTCTTATTGGCCTTATTGTCCGTCTCATGAGCAAAAAGGCCGTCGGCCGCCACTGGGGCGACGTCATCATGGGCTTCGGCCTTCTCTTCTTCGGCATGGACATGATGAACCAGACGCTCGTTCCCCTTAGGACTTCGCCTACCTTCGTCAACGTCTTCCGTTCCTTCGACTGCGCGCCCGGCGCCAACGGCTATATGCCTTTCGGACACATCGTCGCCGCTCTTATAATCGGAACGGTCGCGACCATGATCGTTCAAAGTTCCGCCGCCACCATCGGTGTAGTCATGGCTCTTTGCGGCAGCGGACTTATCAACTTCTACACTTCCTTCCCGCTGGTCCTGGGCTGTAACATCGGAACGACCATTACCGCCAACCTCGCCGCCATCGGCGCCAACAGGAAGGCCAGAAGAGCCGCGCTCGTCAACACGATAATCAAGGTTGGCGGCTCGCTCTTCATGCTGCCCCTTTTCTACATCCTCTGGAAAGGCGAACCTATCTTCCTTGCTCTTATCAACGCTATGACGGCCGGCGAAGTCTTAGGCGGCCACAATGAGAACATCGTCCGCCACGTCGCCATGGCCAACACCGTCTTCAACGTCCTGAACGTCATCGTCCTCGTGCCCTTCACGGGAACCCTGGCCTGGATCTGCGAAAAGCTCATCCCCGTCAAAGGCGAAAGCGAGGAATCCGAGCACGCTCTCCTTGACGAGCGTCTCCTAAAGACTCCCGCCCTGGCGCTCTCCCAATCCGTCTCTGAGATCCTCTTCATGCTGAGACGCGCGGACAAGAACGTTGACGACGCTTTCCTCTGCTTCTGCGAAGGCAGCGTCCGCTTCTCAAAGAACATCCTTAAACGTGAAGAAGAGATCAACACCTTAAACAAGAAGATCACGAGCTACACCGCGGCCCTGGCCAAGCAAGGCCTAAACGACGACGAGATCGCGCTTCTTCCCGAACTGATGCACATCTCGCACGACATTGAGCGCATCGGCGACCTTGCCATCAACATATTCGAGCTGGCCCAGAAGCGCACCGACGAGCAGATCGTCGTTTCCGACTCCGCTATCAGGGAATTGATCGAGATCAACAATCTCCTCCAAAAGCAGTTTGAGCAGGTAATAAAAGCCTTGGAGAACGCCGACCGCGCCGCGGCCGGCGAAGCGATAGCCCTTGAGGAAGACCTCAATCTGATGCACCGCAAGCTCACAGCCAACCATCTGAAACGTCTGGAAGCCGGTCAGTGCTCCCCCAACGCCACGATCCTCTTTTTGGACACTATCGGCAACATCGAAAGGATCGGCGACCACCTTCTCAACATCGCCCAGAGAATAAACTTCATCTCGCCCTACATCATAAAGTTGGGCGGCAAGCAATAACATGGCAACCAACTGGTTTATCATAATCCTTATCGGCGTCTGCGCCGGCTTCGCCTCAGGCTTCTTCGGCATCGGAGGCGGAATTATACTTGTCCCCTGCCTCGTTTACTTCTGCAAGTTCGGCCAACACCAGGCCATCGCCACGAGCCTTGCCATCATGCTTCCACCCGTCACATTCTTTGCCGTCTGGGAATACTACAAGAAAGGCTGGGTGGACATCAAGATCGCCTGCGCCCTTGTCGTATTGATGCTCGTCTTCAGCTATTTGGCGAGCCTCATTGCCAAGAACCTCGACAGCCTGCACTTGAAACTTTACTTTTCCATCTTCACGATCATAGCCGGCATCTATATGCTCGTTGATTCGATAATCAAGATCAAAGGACGTCCCTAATGCCCAAGATCTTCTTCATTGCCGGCGAAACTTCCGGAGACATTTGCGGCGCCCACGCCGTCAAAGCCCTTAAAGCACTGAGGCCCGACTTAGAGCTCTACGGCATCGGCGGACCGGAGATGGAAAAAGCCGGTCTTACGCTTACCCACAATATCACCGAGCTTTCCGTCATCGGCGTCATCGAGGTCATCAAGCATTATCCGAGGATCAGACGCGTTTACAACTCCGTCCTAAAGAACGTCAAGGAAAACCGCCCGGACGCCGTGGTCTTCATCGACTACCCGGGCTTCAACCTCGCCCTGGCTAAAAAACTCCACAAGCTCTACCCCGACCTTCCACTCATTTACCTTGTCAGCCCGCAGATCTGGGCCTGGGGCCACTCGAGGATCAACACCATAAGGGAATGCATTTCCCTTATGATGGTCATGTTCCCCTTCGAAGTGGACGTCTATGAGAAGGGCGGCGAATGGAAAGTTGTTAACGACACTCTCTCCATCACCGAGCACAAATTCAGAAAGCCCAGCAAAATAAAAATAAAGCACATCGGCCACTGGATCATCAACAAGATCAAAGAATTCCAGCCTGACCCTGACTTCCAAGCCAAAAACAGCATCCCGGAAAACAAAGAGCTCATCGCCCTCCTTCCCGGCAGCCGCGAGAACGAGATCAAGTGGATCTTCCCCACCATGCTCAAAAGCGCAGAACAAATCAAAAAAAAGCATCCCTATGCTTTCTTCCTCATCTCCTGCGCGAGGCCTAACCTCAAGCCCATGCTTCAAGCCGCTCTCCAAAATTTCGATAAGGATAGCTACCGTCTTATAGACGAATCCATGTACGACATCGTGCACCTCAGCAAGCTCGTCCTCGTAACTTCCGGCACCGCGGCCTTCGAGGCCGCCCTGATGGAGAAGCCTATCCTTGTCCTCTATTACCTCAACTACATTTCCTTCTTCCTGGCGCGCATCGCCATGAAGATCCCCTTCATCAACCTTGCCAACATCATCGCCCAAAAACGCATCGTCCAGGAATTCATCCAGTACCAGATGACTCCCGAACGCATAGTTCCCTGGGCCAACAAATATCTCGAAGACCAATCCGCCTACGACAAAACTGTCAGCGACCTTAAAGCTGTCAAAGCTTCCTTAGGCGAGGGCGACCTCGGAACCAAAGCCGCCAAAGAAATATTATGCCTCTTGAACTTGTGATCACTCCCGGCGACATCGCCGGAATCGGCCCCGAAGTCATGCTCAGGGCTTACAACGAACTTATAGAAAATGACCAGGACGACTTCGACCTTGAAGAAGCGAAATTCATCTTCGTAGGTCCAAAAAAATTCTGGACCAAATTTGCGGAAGACCTCGACCTCACTCCTCCTAAGGATTTTCTCAGCAACAAGGAGATCGAGGAAGCCTTCCCCGAAGAGTACGATCCCGGTCACATTGACGCCGACTGCGGCAACTTCGCCATGGTCTGCCTCAAAGCCGCCACGCACTATTGTCAAGAAGGCCCCCAGCGTGCCCTAATTACCGCCCCTCTCAACAAAGAGGGTATCCGTATGGCCGGATACAAGAATGCGGGCCATACGGACTTCCTGGAAGCCGAAACGCACTCCCCGGAAACCGCCATGGCCTTCTACACGGACGAACTGAAAGTCGTCCTTGTCACCCACCACCTTCCCATAAGCAAGGTCCCCCAAGCGCTCACTACGGAAGGCGTCCTTAGCAAGATCGTCCTCGCCAACAAAATGGCTCAAAAACTTGGCACGAAAGAACCAAGAATAGCCGTCGCAGGCCTCAACCCCCACGCCGGGGAAAACGGCCTCCTGGGCCAGGAGGAACTCGACACCATCGCCCCAGCCGTTGAAGACGCAAGAATAATCGGCATCGACGCCAAGGGGCCCTTCCCCTCCGACACTCTCTTCCACTTTGCCGAAAACCAAAAATATGACATAGTCGTCGCCATGTACCACGACCAGGGCCTCATTCCCATCAAGCTCATGAACTTCGACTCTGCCGTCAACGTCACCTTAGGCCTCCCCTTCGTCCGCACCTCCCCCGACCACGGCACAGCCTACGACCTCGTCAAAGAAGAAGAGACCCCTGACTTCGGCTCCGCCCTTGAAGCCATCAAACTCGCCTACCGCCTCGCAAAAGAGTAAGCCAAGATAATAAACCGTGCCAGACACTGCTGTAGACATTTATCACCTTGCATCTCTCAAAGAGTTCCTTGCCAAAAACGAACTCCAAGCCAAACGCTCCCTCGGCCAAAACTTCCTCTTCCACAAAAGAGAATGCGAGAAGATAATCCAAGCAGCCGACATCCAGCCCAATGACAAAGTTCTCGAGATCGGTCCAGGCCTAGGCCACCTCACACAACTAATGGAGGAAGCCAAAGCCGAAGTGACCGCCTATGAGATCGACCAGCGCCTAACAATTCTCTGGCCCGAACTCCATCCGGAAAGCAAAGTAAATATCATAAACGAAGACTTCCTTCAATCTGACACCAAAGCGTTCAGCCACTGCACAAAAGTTGTCGCCAATCTCCCCTACTACATCGTAAAAGAGATCATCCTAAAACTCATAACAAGCGGAATCCCTTTTCAGAGCCTTACCTTCACCATCCAGAAAGAAGAAGCCCTGCGCCTCGCTCAAAAACCCAAAGAGGAAAGATATTCCGCCCTCAACGCCATGCTCCAGATCCTCGGCCCCACCGAATGCATAGCGACCATCAAAAAAGATAATTTCTATCCCAGACCCCACATCGATTCCGCCATCCTTCATATCGGACCGATCACCTGGCCTGACCAGGAAACCTGGCTCAAGACACAAACCATAATCAAAACCGCTTTCGCCCAAAAGCGCAAGCAGCTTCAAACTTCCCTCAAGGCCCTAAACATCTCCCCGGAAGCCTTCGCCCAAGCCAACATTTCCCCCACTTCACGTCCCGAGGATATCGACCCCCATTCATTCCTCTCGCTAGCCAAACTATCACTAAAGTGATATAGCAAAACATATTCAATAAAAAAATATCGAGGCAAGAACCTCGATATTTTTTTAGCTAAAGAATGCGATTATAATTTACTTTCTTCTGCCCATCACTCTGAGCAAACTCAGGAACAAGTTCACGAAGTCCAAATAAAGCATCAGAGCGCCCATAACGGACAGCTTCTTCACCGTATTCCCATCCAGCTCGCTTTCCACGCTCGCCATAGCTTTGATCTTCTGAGCGTCCCACATCGTAAGCCCCGTGAAGACCGCGATGCCTATCAATGACACCGCCCAGCTAACGCCGTCGCTCTTCAAAAAGATGTTGACCAAAGAAGCTATAACCATTCCGAAAAGCCCTATTGTGCAAATAGCGCCTATCTTCGAGCAGTCCGCCTTCGTCACCGTTCCGTATATAGCCATGATGGCAAACAACCCTGCAGTAATGAAGAAAGCGTTCTGTATAGTTCCGAGATTATAAACCAAGAATATGACAGACAGCGTCGCACCGTTCAGCGCAGCATATAGCAAAAACATCAGCAAAGCCACCCAATACGAGAGTTTCTGGAAGAAAAAGGACAGGATCAAAACCAGCGCCAGCTCCAAAATAACAAGCAGACCGAAACTAACGCTCTTATATGCCTCTGTCTTGAAGAACATCCACGCAATTCCTCCGCTCAAAGCCAGACCTAAGAACATCCAGCCATAGACAAGCTTAAAAATGGAGGAAACAGTACGTTCTCTTACTTCTGAGTCAGCTTTCGTGCCGACATATCTGTGGTCCTTAACTCTTTCCTGGAAATCTATCATAATTACCTCCTGTTTCAATATCCATTTTATCAAAACTCCGGCCTAACCCTAACTTCCCCATCATCTTCAGGGCCCGAAACGCAATATTTCCAGTTTCGCGACCGCTTATATATGAAAGGGTACCGCTATCTCAAAGATAGCA
>JAFYIM010000426.1 GCA_017538635.1 bacterium | reverse complement strand
TATTGGCAGGCGTGCCAGGACTCGAACCTAGAATGGCGGAACCAGAATCCGAAGTGTTACCATTACACCACACGCCTAGATGTCAAAATGGTGAGAAGAATTTTATTATAAAGGGGGTCTAAAGTCAAGTGGCGTCTTTGCTGGATTTGACTCCCTTTTTTTGGTAAAATTCTATTAAGTTGAAGTATTTTATTTTCATTTAATAATCAGCTTAAGGAATTTTATGATACCGAGACCTGAACATCCCAGGCCGCAGTTCGAGCGTTCTGCTTGGCTCAATTTGAACGGGCAATGGACTTTCACTTTCGATTTCGGGCGTTCCGGCGCCGACAAAGGGCGGGAACTTTATTTGAGCAAGGGCTTCGATAAGGAAATAACGGTGCCTTTCTGTCCGGAGAGCCCTTTGTCCGGAGTAGGGTATTACGATTTCATAGAAGGGATGTGGTATCACAGGAAACTGCTTCTGCCAAGCGATTGGGAAGGGAAGAGGATAATTCTGCATTTCGGCGGCGTGGACTATGAGTCCGAGGCTTATTTGAACGGCGAATCCGTAGGAAAACATTTCGGCGGCGCCTGTTCTTTCGCTTACGATATTACCGAGAAAGCTAAATTCGGAGAAGAGATGGATCTCGTATTGCGCGTCGAGGACGTCATGCGGGAAGATCTGAGAGGCTCCGATTTCGGCAACGTGGGCTGCACGCATCCTTACGGCAAGCAGTGCTTCGTTTACCAGTCGCACGGCTGCTCATACACGCGGACGACCGGCATCTGGCAGACGGTCTGGGTCGAAGCGGTAGGGAAGGCCGGATTAGCTGATTGCTACATGCGCCCGGATATCGATGCGAAGAAACTTTACCTCACGCCTTTTTTCTACGAAGTCCCGGAAGGGCTGAAGTTCCGCTGCGTCGTGAAGAACGGCGGCAGCGTTGTGACGGAAGGGGAGTGGGACGCTAAGGAAGGCAAGCAGTACGAAGTTTCCTTTGACGAGATGCGGCTGTGGTCGCCCAAAGATCCTTTCCTTTACGACGTCGTTTTGGAAACGGTGTTGGACGGCGCTGTGGTTGATTCCGTCAAGTCTTACACCGGCATGAGAAAGTATCACTGCGCCAACGGTAAGATCTATTTGAACAACGAGCCGATCTTTATGCGCATGGTGCTGGACCAGGGCTTCTATCCCGACGGCATCTGGACGGCGCCCAGCGACGCGGCCTTAAAGCAGGACATCGTGATGTCCATGGCAGCAGGTTTCAACGGCGCCAGGCTGCATCAGAAAGTCTTTGAGGAAAGGTTCCATTACTGGGCGGACAAACTGGGATACCTGACCTGGGGCGAATTCCCGAGCTGGGGCTGCGACCCCAACGTCGCCAAGGCTTGCGAGAATCACAAGCGCGAGTGGAAGGAAGTTCTTCTGCGCGACCGCAACCATCCCTCCATCGTGGCCTGGACGCCCTGGAACGAGACTTGGGGGATCCAGAACAGACTGCAGCATGAAAACAGCCATATGGAAAGTTATCGGCTCTGCACGCAGCTCGATCCCTCTCGCCCTGTCAACACCGCTTCCGGCGGCGTGCACTACGCCACGGACCTCTGGACGGTGCACATGTACCACAAGCCGGACAAACTTCCTGAGCTTTTAGTTCCGGATGAAAACGGACATTATTTCGAGAACTACCCAGAACAGCAGGAAACAAAGTGGCACGGCCAGCCCTATGTTGTGGACGAGATCGGCGGCATCGGCTACATTCCTCCCGACAGAAAAGCTTTCGCCAGCAACACCTGGGGATACGGCGGCATGCCGCAGACCGAGGAAGAATTCTTAACGAGGCTAAAAGAGACCGTCAAATGCTTCGTTGAGGCGCCGCACGTCCAGGGCTTCTGCTATACGCAGCTGACGGACGTCGAGCAGGAGCAGAACGGCGTTTACAACTACGACAGGACCAATAAGGTGCCTGTTGAGAAACTGCATGAGATCTTCACGCAGGAAAGGCCTGATTTTAAGTAAACAATTAAAACCTTAAGGATAGATATGAAAAAAAGCTTGTTTCTCTTGGTGGCTCTGATCGCGATCAGCGCCTGCGCTTACACCCCCGTCAAGACTCACATCATGACGACCTGGGGCGAAAACATGACGCCTGATTCGGCTTGGCAGAATTATCCGAGACCGAACCTGGTGCGTTCCGATTGGCAGAACCTGAACGGCCTTTGGAAATTCGCCGTGACGAAGATCAATGAGGAAATGCCGAAGGATGAGAATTGGCAGCAGGACATCCTCGTGCCCTTCGCTCCGGAATCCGCACTGTCCGGCGTCGGCCGCCTTACGGAACCTAATGAGACCTTGTGGTACAAGAGAACTTTCAATGTCCCGGAAGTGAAAGAAGGACTTCGCTATTTCCTGAACTTCGAAGCGGTGGACTGGAGATGCCAGGTCTTCGTGAACGGCAAAGAAGCGACGGCCGCCCCGCATGTCGGCGGCAACGTTCCCTTCGCTGTGGAAGTGACGGACCTTGTTCAGGCTGGGGAAAACACGCTTATAGTTACCGCCTGGGACCCTTCTAACAGTTATGGACAGCCTACCGGCAAGCAGAGCCTCTCTCCGCAGGGCTGTTTCTACACCAGAGTTTCCGGCATCTACGGCAGCGTCTGGATGGAAACGACGCCCAAGGGCTACATCACCGGCTACAACGTTGAGAGCGACATCGACAAAGGCGAAGTGAAAGTGACCGTCGAATGCGCCGGTGATCTGGCGGGCGCCAAAGTGACGGCGGAAGTTTCTTTCGGCGGCGAAAAAGTTGCGGAAGGCGAAGTGGCCGACTGGTCCAAGGGCCAGACCTTCACTATTCCCGAGCCGAAGCTCTGGGACATTGGGGATGGCAACCTTTACGACCTTAAGCTGACGCTAGAAACCGCTTTCGGCAAAGACGAAGTCATGGGTTACTTCGGCATGCGCAAGATCGAATTCAAAAAGGACGAGCTGGGCATCCAGAGGATCTATCTTAACAACAAGAAGATCTTCATGCAGGGAACCCTGGACCAGGGCTGGTGGCCGGACGGCCTTTTGACTCCGCCCTCTGACGAAGCCATGCAGTACGACATCGACATCTTAAAGGAACACGGCTACAACTTCATGCGCAAGCACATCAAGATCGAGCCGAGAAGATATTACTATCTCTGCGACAAGGCGGGCTTCCCGATCTGGCAGGACATGGTCTCCGGCGGACAGAAACCGGAGGAGAAATATCACATCTACCGCGCCGAGCTCGTTGAGATGATCAAAGACCTGAGGAACTTCCCCTCAATCGTCGTCTGGATCGCCTACAACGAAGGCTGGGGCCAGCCTGACAAGGAGAAATCCACAGAGACCACACGCTGGCTCAAGCAGATCGACACCACCAGACTCGTGAGCGAGACCTCCGGCTGGACCGATCACAACTGCGGCGACATGAAAGACCATCACCAGTATCCCAGCCCTCTGCCCACTCCCGCCAACGACGACAGGCTGACGATCTGCGGCGAATTCGG
>JAFYIM010000050.1 GCA_017538635.1 bacterium | reverse complement strand
TATCTGGCTTTCCTCCAGCCAGCCGGCCTGGCTTCCTTCCTCCTGGCTGACCATGATCTTCACCCAGTTGCCTTCAAAGCCTGTCACCTTTACTTCCGAACCGTTCTTCAAAACGAAGATCTCGGTGTAAGAGGCGTCGGGTCCGGCGTGGATCCTTGCTTCCTCCGCAATTATCACGCCCTGGTGCGAAGCGTCGTAGTATTTGTGGAGAAAGGAGGCCAAAAAGAGCGCCGCGACGATGAAGAAGAAGATCGCGAACTTTTTCATGGCGCTCCTGAGGCCGGGCTTTCTTGAAACGATGAAAACAGAAAGCGCAAACCAGCCTATGATCCAGGAAACAATGGCGACCGTCAGCTGTTCCATGATCCCGAGGTAGAAGTAGAGGAAGAAGAAGGACCTTAGCGCGGAGGGAACTTCCTTCCTCGCGATGTTGTCCTCGGTCTGGCTCAAAGCGCGGGAAAGATTGGAGGAAGTGTCGGCGTCCCTGGGTGCGAAAAGCTCGGCTCTTCTGTAGCAGGCGATGGCGTTGCCAAGGTCGCCGGTTTTATAGTAAGCGTTGGCGAGATTGTAGCTCAAAGCGGGGGAGGAGAGGCCTTCTTTTGCGGAGCGCGTGTAGCAAGCGATCGCTTCCTGGTAATTCTGGTTGGTGTAGGCGGAATTGCCCTGGGCGAAATACTTCGCCGCTTCAAATGAGCTCGCTTTTGCCGCGGCCGCAAAAGCTACGATGAAAAGCAATGTCAGGATCTTTTTCATTTCAAAGTCCTCCTTAATTCTTTCAAAAGGATGGAGGTGTCACTAAGCAATTGGTCGTTGTCGCACTTGGGTCCGTAGTTGCCGGCGAAGCGCGCCATTTCTATCCTTGTCATGAGATCCTGCCAGTCTTTCTTCAGTTTGGCGTCCTCTATGGTGTCGGCGCTGATGGAGCCCTTGGGGAGATCCAGGGTGTCGGCGACGTAGTCGTTGAGGGCGGCCGAGAGATAGCCGCAGAATTCCTTGATAGCTTCCGGCTTGCCTTTGAGTTTTTTCGCTTTCTTCAAGTTCTGCTCGGCAATCGAGTAGGCCTGGCTTTTTCTCTTGAAGCTCGGGTCTTCCTCTTTACTGCGCTTGTAGGCGATAAGGGCGCATAGTAAGAATATGACCGGCGGAAGTATGGCGGCTATGACGAGCAGGCGCTTGTCGCGTATGGATGACAAGGCGTCTTCACCGCTTTCCAGTTTGATGCCGAAGATATCCTGGTTTAAGATCTTGATGGTGGGGGAGACGCCTCTCTGCACAGGTATCGCTTCAGAAACAGTCACCTTCTGGCTCTGGGCGGATTTTTCCACAGTTAAGGGGAATGGCCCGGCGGTAAGAGTCTGGTAATCGTTTTTGGCGGTGTCGAAATATGAGAAGGAGACGGCGGGCAGTTCTTTTATGTCAGCGCTCAAGGGCACCCACATCTGGCTGTAATTTTTGATGCCCTTCAGCACACCGTCTGAAACGCTCGTCTTCTTGTCCACTACAGGATCGTAAACAGTGAAGCCCGTAACGTTGGTGCTGGAAAGATCGACCATGGCCTGGTCGATGTTGCCGATGCCTGTCAAAGTCAGTTTAAGCGTGACAGGTTCGCCTTCCTTGACTTTCTTGGGTGTGACGTCGGCGTCCAGAGCGAAACGCCCGACGGCGCCTTTGAAATCTTTCGGCTTGTTCTGAGTCGGCAGATTTTTAACGTTGAAAACAAGCGGTTCGGAAACGACGTTCTTCTCAACGGTGCGGTAGTTCTGGAAAAAGCTGAAAGGATCGTCAAAGGGGTCCCTTGAGCGGCTTCTTCTGGATACGGGAACGTTCACAGACACCCGCATGCTGGCGGGGCCTAGCGAGAGTTTTCCGGCTTTCAGGGGGATGATGAGTTTTTGGAAGCGCAGGTAATTGTAGATCTGGCCGCGGTAGCGCTGGCGATCCTGCTGGTAATTGCCGATGTCCTGGGCGTTGAAGCCCGCGAATTGCAGTTCCGGCTGGTTGGCGCCGGAGAGATTGAGGTCTTTGTAGTAGAGCGTGATCGTCAGGAAGATCTGTTCGCCTACGAAAGTATTAGTGGTG
>JAFYIM010000425.1 GCA_017538635.1 bacterium | reverse complement strand
TGTCCCCTTAAGCTTACGGAATGGCACGCCTAAATGGGCGCGCCTTCTTTTTTTAGGCAACAATCAATCAATTACATTTTAACTATATTAAGGAAGAATCATGGCTAATGAACTGAAGATGTCCTGCGCCCGCAGAACAGCCGGCGGAAGCTCCGTGGCCCGCAGAATGCGCGGCCAGGGCGACGTCCCCGCCGTTGTGTACGGACATGGCAAAAACATCAACATCACCCTTAATTTGCACGATTTCACCCAGCTGATGAAGCAGATGCACAGTGAGCACGCTGTTTTGACTCTGGACGCCGAAGGCGAAGTTGTGAACGTGCTTATCAAAGAGATCCAGCGTCACCGCGCGACCCACAACATCCAGCACGTTGATTTCGTGGTCGTCGACCTCGACGAGATCGTCACCGTCTCCGTTCCGATCATCACCATCGGCGATGCGGACGGCGTTAAGAATTACGGCGGCATCATGGAGGTCACCCTCCGCGAAGTCGAAATACAGTGCAAAGCCGGCAGCATTCCTGACGACATCACTGTGGACGTCACCCCCCTTAAGCTTCACGAAGTTCTGCGTGTCGCCAACTTAGAGGTTCCCGAAGGCGTGAAGATCCTTGCCGATCCGGAAACCCCGGTCGTCGTCATCGCTTCTTCCGCCGCTGAAGATTCCGCTGCTTCTGCCACCGAAGGCGAAGGCCCCGAGGAACCGGAAGTCATTACGGCCAAGAAGAAAGAAGAGGAAGCTGAGCCCGAAGCGCCGAAAGGCAAGAAGTGATCTCATGATCCGCGCGATCATGGGCCTTGGGAACCCTTTGGCGAGATACGCCAATACAAGGCATAACCTGGGCAGAATGGCCATGGAGGCGATGAGGGAGAAGAGCGGCCTTAATTGGAAAAGCTACTTCTGGAAAAATTACCTCTGGTGCCAAAGCGCGGACGAGCCACTGTTAGTTCTTTCTAAAACTTACATGAACCTTAGCGGTGAAGCGGCCTATAAAATGGCCAAAAACCGCGGTCTCAAACCGAGCGAAGTTCTCATTATCCTTGACGACTGCTTTCTCCCTTTAGGGAAACTCAGGTACCGCAAGGAGGGAAGTTCCGGAGGACACAACGGTTTGGGATCGGTTCTCGAGGCCTTCGGAACCGAGGAGGTGCCTCGCTTGAGAATGGGGACCGGGATTGGCGCCTGCCGCATGGCGGACCGCGTCCTGGAGGATTTCCCATCTGAAGATCTGCCAATGGTCGCGGCTATGACCGATTACCTTAGCGATCTCCCCAAGCGGCTCTCCCTTAACGAAGAAAAAACAATAAATGAAATAAATAACTGGCGCGCTCCAATAACGGAAGACGCGTCTAACTAGGAGGTAATCCAGTGAATAAGTACGAATGTTTGTTCATCATCAATCCGGACGCTGCCAGCGAGCGTTTTGCCGCTGTCACCGCCACGATTGCCAAGGATGTCGAGCGTTTTGGCGGCACTATCGAGAAGACCGAGGAGATCGGCCAGAAAGTGCTGTGCTACCCCATCGCCCACTGCAACGAGGGCTTCTATTATCAGATCAACTTCGCCATGCCGCCCGCGGCTGTCAGCGATTTCAAGAGACGCTGCGTTTTGAACGCGGATGTTCTTCGTTATCTGATCCAAGTAACCGAAAAATAAGAAAACTATGCGCAACGTCCTTTGCTTGACCATTCTGGCGCTTCTGCTTTCCGCCTGCTCCTCCATTCCGCCCTATGAGACGGAAGACTGGAGGGTCGCTATCGTTGACAGCGACACTGCGGAGGCTGTCGTGCGCTACGAAGGGTTCGGCAGTCCCAGCAGCGACCCCGCCAAAAGGGCAGCTTACTGCGAGACTTTGAAGGAGCTGGCCGAAGACAAAGAACCGTCTTCGCCGCTTACTCCGAGAATGTCCAACGCCCGCCGCTATTTCTTAGTGGAGAACGGCAGCTTGATCATGGTGGAGCAGGGTGAGATACCCAATCCTCTCTCGTGGTTCGAGCAGTCCGGCCTCAATCCCATGACATGGTTCTCTTCAGACGTCAACATGAGCGTGAAGAACGGCTATGTCATAAAATGGGGATTCGCTTCCCCCGAAGAGATCGTGGCAGCGAGCGGTCAGGTCATGAACGAACGCGATTACAGCCGCATCCTTGCGTCGCTTGACAACCGCAACGTGATGACCGACAAGACGGAGTGGGACACCGACGGGCAGACCATAATCGTCTGGCCCGGCGAGACCCGCGCCTTCAACTGGAAGACGACTTCCAGAGGCTACCTCAAGAACTATCCCAGCTTAGCCTACGAATTCACGGGCGACGAATCCTATAAGGTCGAGCCTGCCCTGAGCGTTCCCGATGTTATAAACGAAGCCCGGGGCGAAGGCGAAGAAATTACCGTTCCCGAAGTGAACGCCAAGGAAGCGGAGAACACGAAAGTGGAAGAGGTTTCAGGTCTCGACGAACTCGAGGCGGAGCCTGAAGTTAAAAATGAAGGACAAAGCGCCTTTGACCTTTGATAATAATTAACAATCTATACTCGGACAAAAATCATGACTGTCAAAAGAAGAAAAATCGAAAAACTGCCCTGCAGTTTTTGCCAGGAAAAGAAGACCATCGACTACAAAGACGTCGAAACTTTGAAGCCTTTTCTGACCGACTACGGCCGCATCGTGCCCCGCTACGTCAGCGGCAACTGCGCCAAGTGCCAGCGCAAACTGGCCAAAGCCGTCAAACTGGCCCGCTTTATGGCTCTATTGCCTTACGTGGGCGATGTGCACAATGAAGACTAATCATTAAGGAAGGATCTATGGAACTGATTTTACGTGTAGATATCCCCAAGCTCGGCAAGGCCGGCACCATCGTGAACGTTACTGAAGGCTACGCCCGCAATTACCTTTTACCCAAGCATCTGGCTGACAAGCCGACGCAGGACGCCAAGGATCAGATCGAAGCCATCGTCCGCCGCCGCCGCATCGAGGAAGCCAAAGAGCTGGAAGCCTGCCAGGAAATGGCCAAGCGTCTTGAAGACATCACCGTCAAGCTGGCCCGCAAGGCCGGCGAAGACGAGAAGCTCTTCGGCTCCGTCACCGCCAAAGACATCGCAGACGAACTGGAAGCCCAGAACGTCGTTTTGGACAGCAAGAAGATCCAGCTTGAAAACCCCATCAAGCAGCTCGGCCTCACCAACGTCGAAGTCAAGCTTCATCCTGAAGTCACTGCTTCCCTCAAAGTTTGGGTCGTCAGCGAATAATATCCTTTTATGGATGCTCCCGAACGCGAAACTTCGCAAGCCCTTGCGAACTACGAGCCGCCCAGGAACCTGGAAGCGGAACGCTGTCTTCTGGGCTGCATGCTGGTCGATGAAGAGGCCCGCGCCAAAGCCTTCGGGTATGTGACGCGCGAGTCTTTCACCGAGCCTGCGCATCGGGAGATCTTTTCAGTCATCAGAGAAAAATTCGAGCATGAAGAAGGCGTGGACGTCATAATCGTCCACGCCGCGCTTCATGGCAACGCTGCCTACAATTCCGTCGGCGGAGCGGCTTATTTGGCCGAGCTGGTGGAAATGGTGCCCACGACGGACAATGTGGAGCACTACGCCGCGATCGTAAAAGACAAGGCCTTGCTGCGCACCCTCATCACCACCTGCCGCAAGGCTATAAGCGAGTGCCAGGGCGGCGAACGCAACGCTAAGGAGATCATCTCCGAAGCGGAGCAGGGCATGATAGGCCTCTTAAAAGACAACAACCGCGGTTTTACGCCTATCGGCGATCTGATGCTGCCTAGTATTGAAATACTGGAAAAACTTTCCAAGGCGCGCCGCGCCGGCGCCACTGTGAGCGGCCTGGATACGGGATTCCGCGACATCAACAACATGACAAGCGGTTTCCACGGAGGCGAGCTTATCATTCTGGCGGCCCGCCCCTCCATGGGCAAGACCGCCCTGGCCCTCAACATGGCCGAGCATATCGCTGAAAGGAACAAGGCGGCGGTGGCTTTCTTCTCCCTGGAAATGGGCCCCAACGAACTGGTTACCAGGCTTCTTTCCTCCAGGGCCGGCGTCAGGGGCCAGAACCTGAGAAGAGGCGACATGACCGAACAGGACTACACCAAACTGGTCAGGGCCGCCGGCGTTTTAAAAGAACTCGACCTCTTCATCGATTCTTCTCCTAGCCTTACTCCTCTCGACATCAAATCACGCTGCCAGCTGCTCCGCGCCAAGGCTCCAAACTTGGCCGCCGTTTTTGTCGATTACATCCAGCTTTTGTCAGCCGGCAGCGACAAGCAGTTCAAAGACAACCGCGTCCAGGAGATCAGCTATATTTCCCGTTCGCTGAAATCCCTGGCCGTCGAGTTGTGTATTCCCGTCATAGCGCTTTCCCAGCTGAACCGCCAGGCGGAGCAGGGAACGGACAAGGGCAGCCGCCCGCAGCTTTCTCATTTGAGAGAATCCGGTTCCATTGAGCAGGACGCCGACATGGTAATGATGCTCTACCGTCCCAGCTACTACAACAAGGAAGCCGCCACCGATGAGGCGGAGGTAATTATAGCCAAACAGCGCAACGGACCGACGGGAACCGTAAAGATGATCTTCAACCCGGAATACGCCCGTTTCGTTGACGGACAGGCGGAAAGATAAATTCAGGGTAAAAAAGGCTATAATTAAATAAGTCTTGTTTTTTATCTTTAAAAAAGGGAGTTTTTATTTATGGCCAAAGATCAAAAGAGCCGGGAAGGGAATTATCTTTTCACTTCCGAATGTGTCTCAATGGGACACCCGGACAAAGTCTGCGACCAAATTTCTGACGCTGTTTTAGACGAAGCGCTTCGTCAGGACAGATCCAGCCGCGTAGCTTGCGAAGTTATGGCTGCCACCGGGCTGGTTGTTATTTTTGGTGAAATTTCCACCAAAGCCGCGCTTGATTATCAGAAGATCGCCAGGGAGACTATAGAGGGAATAGGCTACAACGATCCCGAGCTTTGCTTTGACACCAAGTCCTGCGCCGTTATGTCCTGCATAAACAGGCAGTCCCCTGACATAAACAAGGGAGTTTTTGGCGCCGGCGGTATCAGCAAAGACCAGGGAGCCGGCGACCAGGGCATGATGTTCGGTTACGCCACTACGGAAACTCCTCAGCTCATGCCGATGCCAATCTTTTACGCCAGGGCCATAATCAACAAGCTTACCGAGCTTAGGCAGAAAGGAAAAATAGCCTGGCTAAGGCCTGACAGCAAATCTCAGGTCACTATCGAATATTCTGCGGACGGCCGTCCCCAAAGAGTCCATACGATCGTTATCTCCACGCAGCACGGCCCGAAGGTCAAACAGGCTGAGATCGTCAAAACTCTGAAAAAGGAAGTTATCGAAAAGGTGATCCCGAAGAAGATGCTGGATAAAAACACCATAATCCACATCAACCCCACCGGCCGTTTCGTCATCGGCGGCCCGCACGGCGACGCCGGATTGACCGGCCGCAAGACTATTGTCGACACTTACGGCGGCATGGGGCGCCACGGCGGCGGCTCCTTCTCCGGAAAAGATCCCTCTAAAGTTGACCGCAGCGCCGCCTACATGATGCGCTACATCGCCAAGAACATCGTCAAAGCAGGACTGGCCAGGCAGTGCGAAGTCCAGGTCTCCTACGCGATCGGCAAAGCCGAGCCGCTTTCCCTGAACGTCAACACTTTCGGCACCGGCAAGATCAGCGACAGAGCCATCGAAAAACTTGTCAAAGACAACTTCGACCTGAGGCCATCCGCCATCATAAAGAGACTTGATCTCCTGCGTCCCATTTATCTCAAAACCGCCAAGTACGGTCATTTCGGCATAGAGAACCAGGGCTACACCTGGGAGAAGACCGACATGGCGCAGACCTTAAAAGAACAGGCCAAAAAATATGAGTAAACTTTTCCTTGCAATACTGGCGTCTCTTTTTCTTTGCGCCTGCGCTGACAAATACGCGGTGACATACGCCATGGATCCTCCCGGCGACCTTGACATCAAGAACAAGGTCACCGTAACCGTAAGAGACCTAGTAGACCGCAGGCCGAGCCAGGAGCGCGTCGGGCCGGCCGATCCTTTGGACGGCGCTTTCTACAGCGAGGACGGCGTCCTCGAGGAACCCTTGAGCGAGTCTATAACCAGGCTTCTGCAGCTTGAGCTTTCCAACGCCGGCTTGGACGTAGTCGACTCCGCCAATTATGTTCCCGGGACCGAGCGCAGCGTCAGGGTTGCCGGCGAGATCTATCACGCTTACGTTATGGGCACCCCGGAATCGACAGTCAGCGACGACAATCTCTGGAAGAGAATGCGCTACACCGTCAGGGTGGCCGTCAGAGTCGACATGATCGACACTCTGGCCGAGAAGCGCGTGATGGCCCGCAAATACGAATACAAGGACTCCTTCGTCATCCGCCACGCCATGCAGGATTTCGAGGCGGTGAAAGAAGGCAAGGACAAAAACTATCTGGAAGCCGGAAATGCTTACTGCATGCAGCTTTTCAACGACGCCGTGAAGAAAGTCTTGGTCCAGGCTAGGCGCGACATAATCGTGCAGATGAGTCCGGACATCGGGAATATGCCCGCATCCATTGAAGGTCTGGAAATGACCGACGAGCTCTAAGCTTTGAAGATCTTATTCTGTCATAATTTCTATTCCCAAAGAGGCGGCGAGGACGCCGTTGCCCAAAAGGAACTGGAGATGCTCCGCCAGGCCGGGCACACGGTCATTCCTTTCCTCAGAGACAGCGCTCTCATCGCCGACTATTCCCCCTGGAAAAAACTTTGCGCTTTCCTAGGGGGTTTTTACAACTGGAAGCTGGCGCACGAACTGAGCGACATAATCGACAAGGAAAAACCGGATGTCGCTCAGGTCCACAACGTTTTCCCGTTGCTCAGTCCGACCATCTACCTTGTTTTGCATGTCAAAAAAGTGCCGATCGTGCAGACTGTGCATAATTTCCGTTTCTTCTGTCCGAACGGCTTGCTCTTCTGCTTCGGCAGGCCTTGCGAAAGGAAGCCAAACCAAAGCATGCTGAGATGCATATCCCGCCGCTGCCTAAGGAACAGCAAACTGTACACCCTTTGGTACGCCTCGATATTGCGCTTCCATTACATTCTCGGCACATTTAAGAAGATCGACTGCATCATCACCTTGAACAAGTTTTCCGCCCGCCTTTACCGCCATGCCGGTTTCGGCACGGTCTGCGCCAAGCCCAACGGCTCCGACGCTACGCCCGATCCGGAAGCGAAGTGTGAGGGCTATTTCCTCTTCGTCGGCCGCTTCTCCCAGGAGAAGGGCATCATGACGATGCTGAAAGCTTTGGAAGGATCAAACGTTCCCGCCAAGATGATTGGCAACGGCCCCCTGGACGAAGAAGTGGCGGCCTATATGAAGGATCATCCCAATCCCAACGTGACCTTCCTTGGCTACCAGCCGCCTGACGTTTGCAACTACTACATGGCTAGGGCGCTCGTCACGGTCTTCCCTTCGGAATGCTATGAGAACTGTCCTGTGACCGTCATCGACTCCCTAAGGTTGGGAACGCCTGTTCTGGCCTCCCGCATCGGCGGTCTTCCCGCGCTCCTGCCTCCCGGCGTAGGCTGGCTTTTCACGCCCGGCAACGTCGAGGAACTGAAAGAACGCATTAAGGATCTTTACGCCAGGAAAGAAGAGATAATCTCCATGCGCGAAAAAGTCGCCGCCTACGGCGAAAAAGAATTTTCCAAGGAAGCGAACCTGGCCCGCCTTACCGAGATCTACAATTACGCCATCGCCAAAAGGAACGGCGGGGAACCGCTCCTGCTTCCCGGCATGCTGGACGACGAGCTATGAAAAATTATTTGCTCGTCACCAACTTCTGCCCCTTTTACAGGATCAAGCTCTTTAAGATCCTGAATGACGAGCTTGAGCTAAAGATTCTCTTTTACTCCTCCGGAACTGAAAAATACTGGGAAGCTAGCAACGCCCAGGGTGAGAAGAAGGCGGAGAATATTTATCTTGCTGATGACGGCGCCAATAAACTTGTCATTATCTGGCGCTACATCAAAGTCCTCTTCTCCTCTGATACCAAGGGCGTCATCCAGGGCTTCAACGGCGCGGCTTTTATTTTCCTGGGCTACATAATAGCCAGATTAAGAGGCATTCCCTTCGGCATCTGGACCGGCCTTTGGTACCATCCCAGAACGACCTTCCACACCATAACCAGGCCGCTTACTGACTTCATCTATCGTCACGCGGACTTCGCCATCGTTTACGGCACTCACGTCAAAGCATACCTTGTTTCCCGCGGCATGAGAGAAGATAGGATCTTCATCGCCCAGAACACCGCCGACAACGAGCTCTACGCGAAGCTCCCGTCCGAAGGAGAAAAGAAAGCGTTTCGTGAAAAATACAACCTTACAGAAAATGAACCGGCGCTTTTGTACGTAGGAAGATTCAGCGCGGAAAAAGGTCCCAAGGAACTTCTGAAAGCGCTAAATTTGGTGAAAGATCCTCCCAAGCTCATCATGATCGGCAAGGGCCCGGAAAAAGAATGGTGTGAGAATTTTGCCAGAGAAAACAATCTTCCTGTAATCTTTGCCGGATTTGTTGCCAACGAAGAGCTCTATCATTATTACAACGCCATTCCGATAGTCGTTATTCCTTCTGTGGATATGCCGGAACTTAAGGAAGCCTGGAGTTTGACGGTCAACGAATGCATGAACCAGGGCTGCGTGGTCGTCGCCACGGAATCCGTGGGCGCGGCCGCGGGCGGACTGGTGGAAGACGGCAAAACAGGCTTCATCGTCCCGGAAAGAGATCCCATAAAACTGGCCCAAGCCATCGAGAAACTCATCGAAGAAAGCGAACTCAGAACTACGCTTTCCCAGAACGCCAAAACTAAGATCGCCGGCTGGACCTACGACAAGATGGCCGAGGGCTTCAGGCAGGCTGTAGCTTTGATGGAGGAGAAGCTCAAAGTATGAAAATAAAAAGAGCCAACCTCTTCGGCGCAGAGCTTACCGTCACCAC
>JAFYIM010000424.1 GCA_017538635.1 bacterium | reverse complement strand
GGAGCGGAAGCCGTGGATTTCTCAGAGATACTGAGCGACGACGGCAGCGAACTGAGATTCGCCTACCGCGCCAACGCGGTCTACAAGGAAAGGGCCGTGACCTCCCTTCCCTATTTCTACGGCGGCAGGGATTACGATTCCACAGCCCCCGTAACGGAAAGCAGACCAGAACTGAGGGAGCTCTTCGATCCAAGAACCGCAAGGTACGTCCTGAAGGACGAATGCAAAAGAGAAAACGGCTCGGTTTACGTGAAACTATCCGCAGACGCCCTTATGGAAGATAATGAAAGCTCTCTTCTGAAAAGTTGGCAAAAAAAGAAACAGGCTCAGTTCCCCATAAACCATCTCTGGCAAAACTGCCGGATCGCTTTCTTCGGCCTAGCCGTGAAAGGCATTACTCCAAGAGCTGTCTACAAGATCAGCGATTCCGACGGCATCAACATCATATTGAAAGACGAGGAAGGCCTCTTCAATTCCATAACCAACAGTAGTTTTCGCTACGCCCAATTAAGGGGCTGGGTGCACTCGGAAACGCTCTACTCGGAAACGCAGAATCAAACGCTCTGGATCTCCGTTAGCGATCTGCAGAAAGAAAAATATTACGAAGTCCAGCTGCAAGACGCCAATTTTCCGGTGCCCCTTAAAGACGAAACATACGGGCTAAGCAGGAACAAAAAGCTGATTGTTGGCAGCGAGGAGATAGAAGCGGACAAATACGCCTTCGACTATACCAAAGGAAGGCCCCTTAAGAGCAGCCCGGAAGGAGAAATGGAGCTTGTTGTCAAAAGTCCTAATGATTGCTCGCCAAATAAGCGCGTCAGAGTGAACAGCGTCTATTTCCGCCGCCCTGACATCGTGGCGATAATAAACAAAAGCACTAGCCCCATTCTGCTTTCAGGTTGGCGTCTCACGGCGCAGACCGGAAGCGGCAGCACGCTCTTAGGAATACTCCCCGATGAAGCCGCCCTAATTCCCGGCGCAAGATTTTACCTGACCGATCAATCCGACATCGTCTGCGAAGAATACGGCTTCCAGCCGCTTGATTCAAAATTCTCTTCGCGGGACGCCGTTATCGCTTTGCCAAAAGAAAGCTGGGGGCTCGACTACGAGATAAGCGGCGTTAGGGAAATTAAAAAAGGCGCGCAGTATTACACGATCGTCAGCTGCAAGAACGCCCTCTGGGAAAAGGACGAACTGATCGACGAAGTGGCGGAAATAAAGGACGGGCTTCGCTTCCCCATAGAAGGCGGCAACACCAAGAATACGCTCATCTTTTCCAACCTGAGATTGGAGCGCTATGCGAACTTGGAAGTTGGCGATCACCTCCGGATCTTAGGATTGCCGCGCCACTTTGAGTACGCCTCGCTGACCTTAAAGAACGAATACTCCCAGGTGGCGGCCAGAACGAAAGGCATAAAAAGGCCGAAAGAGGCAATACTATTTTCCAGCCTGAAATATGAAAACGATGCTTGGCGCGTGAACGAAGTTCCCTTCAGAAATTTCACGCCTGCTGAATCAAAAACTTTTTTCGACCGTCCTCTGACGAACGATACGGAAGTGATCTCCGCCTTGGACGATTCCCTGCTTGCGGACGCTTACCTTAATTCCAACGCTCTTTCCCTTTACATTAAAGAGTTCCCCGCTTCGGAAGCCGGCTTCAAAGGAGATTGGAGCCTGGCCGGCGGCAGGGCTAACAAATGCGAAAAAGGCCTTGCGTTCCAGAGTGCCGATTGGCCCCGCGATTTCTGGCGCGGCCAGAAAGTGCGCATCATGTCCGGCGAATTGAAAGGCGAGACCTTCGCCGTGACCGGCAGTTTCGAAAACGTCGTTTGCACCGGGACGTATTCCCTTCCCGGCCGCAAGCGTTTGAATTGCTTCAAAGAAGGAATAGCCGCCCTTGGCCCGGGGTACAAAAACATTTTTTACACAGCCTGGAAAAGCAACGCGCAAGGCGAATGGACGTTTTCAAACCTTTGGGACTGCGCGGACGGAGAGCTGTATTTAAAGGGGCTTTCCGACGCCGTGGATTCCGGCGAATTCCTAGAGGAGAACCACAACGCCCTCATTCAGCCGGAACTTTTCGACTGGCGCAACAATAATTGGGAACGCTTCCCTTCCTTCCGCTATAAAAAGAACGACGCGGCATATCTTACAACGCTAGGAAAGCGTCACATTTCGCCCAAAGGTTGTCTTAAACTGAAACTCACCGCCAAAAACATAAACGACCCCAAAGGCTCCGGCCGCGCCTGGTTCCAGGGGATCGCAGTCTCCCCCATCAGGCGTCCTGTTAAGATAACGGAAGAACCAAAAGAAACCCGCGGTCCCATTCCCCTCACCGTTCCTCCTGAACTATACGCAAAAAAAGAACAGCGCTATCATTTGACAGCGCTGTTCCGGCTTGAAGTGACCGTCGCTTCAAGAAGTCACTTCTATCTTCTGACCGTTGGCCCAACTGATCCAAGGACCAACCGCCGGAAGATCAGCTTCCAAAAACTGGCTTTTTAGAACTTCACTTTCTGGATGCCTTTGTTCAGGGAGTCGATGCAGGCCTGGGTAAGGGCCAGCGACTTCGCGGCGTCGCGGTAAGTGGAGGGGTTCTTTGACCAGTCGCCGCTTCTCACGGCGTCGATGAACTTCTCGTTTTCGTAAACGTACATCGTTCCGCTTCTCTGCGTGAACAAGGTCTCTTCCCTGGCG
>JAFYIM010000423.1 GCA_017538635.1 bacterium | reverse complement strand
TCACGCCGTTGTGCATTTCCGGGGGATAGCGGCGCTGGGATCCGGCTTTGAGATTGATAGTAGCGCACTCCAACTCCGTGAAGACGTCCTTTGTGCCGTTGTAGCAGTAGCGCATCATGTCTTCTTTGCCCTTGGGGTCCGCCCAGTTGCAGGTGTAGGCTTCGCCGAAGACTTTGTTTTTCTCGGCCGGCATATTGAAGCGGTAGGTGTCCGGGAAGCACAGTGAGTGTCCGGTCTCGTGGCACAGCGCGCCGTGTCCCATGGTGGAGAAGACGCCGTTGCCGTTCCAAATGAAAGTCTGCCCGATCCAGTCGTAGGGGTTGCCAAGGTATCCGCCGTAGTCGTCGCCTTCGCTGTAAGAGATCGTGGTGTAGTAGTTCTCGTTGCCCTGGAAGCGGGTGGGATCCTTTGCCACGTTCATCAATTCAACGTGATCGACTCTGTAGCGGTCGATGATGCCGTAGGGAGCGAGAGGATACGACATGGCGTCATACCTGCCGTTCATGAATTTGACGGTGTCTTCCAGGTTGTCGTAGAAGGATTTTGGCGAATTGCCTTTTACGGTGTATTTCCAGAAAGTGTTGGTATAGACCTTCACGCAGAAGGTCATGGCGTCAAGGAAGATCTCTTTAGAGTTGTTTGAGGTATTGTTGTCCCTGGTGGAGCCCGGATAGCTCATGACGACTGAGAGCTTGTTGGTAAGCGGTCTGGTGAAGTCGTATGTATAGTTCTCAGGAACGGTCCAAGTGAATCCGTCGGTATAGATGCCTACGGCCTTGCTGAAAGTCTGGGTATGCGTGGCCTCCAGCTTCGTGTTGACGTACCATTTGAGGTAAGCGGTGACGTCGCCGGAAGCGTCTTCGCTGTTGGAATAGACGTTGGCGGTCCAATGGACAATGTCGCCGGGCGAAGGTCTGTTGAATACGTTGTCGTCGTCCTTGGGATTGGGATACTTCTCAGTGCGTTCGATCCAGGCGATGCCGAGGTCCCAGGCGGCCAGGGCTTGAAAACTCAAGACAAACGCTAAAATTACAAGAAGCGGACTTCTTTTCATCATTCTATTTCCTTAAAAGTTGCTTTTATATTCTCAATATTACAATTGAATTCGTAGATTGGCGTGGGGACGAAGTCAATGGAGCGGGCTTGAAAGAAGAAGCGGATCTCTTTTTCGTCCGGTTTTACGTTGTGCAGAAAATGCTGGCAAAAGGGACTGAAGCTTTTTCTCTTCAAACCGGAAAGAGTGGGGGAGATCCTCATGGAGGCGCCATCCTTGTCGCTCAAGGTTATTTTCCAGACCGCCGTATCATTGTTTATTTTGCAGTTAAGATCAGTCAATTTTGTTTCGCGGTAGTCGTTGGTGAAAGAAAAAGACTGCAAACATGTTTCGCCTTTGGCGTAACGGTAGTTGAAGCGCAGTTGGTCAAGTACCAGGGACTTTCTGCCTTTTCCTTCGCCCACGGTTATGAAGAAAGTGTTTTCACCCCGTTTTCCGTTCTCTTTGCGAAACTGGGGATCGATCAGCACGCCGCCCTCGGGATAGCTAAGCTCTTTCATCACGATGTTCGTCACGCCGATCATATATCCGCGCTCCGCGCAGCGGTAGATCCTGACTTTCGCTCCGGAGAGTTCCCGGCCGTTTTTAGAGTAAAGCTTGAAGCGTATCTTTTTCGGCAGTTCGCTTATGAACCAGCCGTTGTATTCGCGTCCGTAGGAATAAACTTTCCCGGAGGGCTGCTTCCTGATGACGCCGGCCTGGCGGTTGGCTTCGTAAGCCGTGAGTTCGGAGAAGTGGGAGTAGGGCGTGTAGCTGTCCCTCATCATGCAGCGCTTTCCGGGAGTATCCATCCAGGCGCAGGGGATCTCCTCGCCGGTCACGTCGTTCAGTTCCGGGCGGATGTTGAAGATGTAAGTGTCGGGGATCTGCAGGGAGTGTCCGAACTCGTGGCAGAAGGCGCCGTATCCTCTGTCGGAAAAGATGCCGTGTCCGTTCCACCAGAAATTCTGTCCGATCCAGTACCAGTCGAAGCCTCGGTAGTTGCCCAGCGGCCCCTGCTCGTTGAAGATGACCGTGGTGGCCGCGTCAGGGTCTCCCGTGAAGCGCGTTTCCAGAAAGTCCTTGTCAACAAAGTAAAGTTTGTCGATCCTCAGCCTGTCTATGATCCCGTAGGGCGACATGGGATACTTGGCGGCTTCGAAGCGCTTGTTGGTCCACTCGAAGCAGTCGTTCATGCGGTCGAAGAAGGAGAGCTTCGCGGGATCCGTATAGCGTTCGAAGGTCTCGGTATAAACGGGAACGGTGATGGGCAGAGCGTCCATATAAACGCGCAGGAAGTCGTTGGAAGGATTGCGGTCAATCAGTCCGTTTGGCGGGACAATCACCGCCGTCAAAGTGTTTGTCAAAGTTTTTGTGAAGTCATAGCGGTAATCGCAGGGAACGGTCCATTTGAAACTGGAGGAGTAGAAATCCTTTTCCTGCTTGTCAACTTCTATTTTCGTCTCAGCGCAAGTCTTCGTGTTCATGATCCAGCGGACGGAGAAGCCGCCGAGTTCGGGAAGCGTTCCGCCGTTCTTATAGAGATGAGCGGTCCAGGTCACATCGTCGCCGGGTTTGGGGCGGTTGGAGCTGCCTATGCTGCGCATTTGATTGGGGTAGCGTGGGCTTCTTTCCAGATAGACTACGCCCAGGTCCCACTCCTCGCGCCCTTCCTCTATCCCGTAGCCCCAGCCGATGTCCTTGGCGTTGCCGAAATAGGGAGTGCCGTCCTCTCCGAAGGCGGAGAAGATCATAATGGAAGCTGAAAGAAGAAGGAAGAATCTAAACATAAAAAATAAGCCCCAATGTCAATTATCAGTTATCATTCTACCTAAATAAAGGTTTTAACTCCATGCTAAAAAGAAGCCTCAAATTGAAACACGCCGGCTTTTTGATAAAATCATAAGCATGAAGATGAAAAGTATTATCGTTTGCGCTTCCTTAGCTTTGCTTTGCTCCGCAGCGGACGTTCATGCCCTTTTCGGGCTGGATTCCGTGCAGAGCGCCGCGGGAGAGAAGGTCATCAGCGCGCTTACCATAGACCTGTCCGGCTTGAAATATTATTCTGCGCCGAAAGAGGCGCTCGCTCCTTTGGACCTTTTGGCCAAAGAGGCGACGAACCTCGACAAGAATATCTCCTGTTCGGAACTGGAGCCTTTCGTTGATTTTGTCATAAGCAACGCCTATACCGG
>JAFYIM010000422.1 GCA_017538635.1 bacterium | reverse complement strand
ACATCGTGAAGGGACGGACGCCGCCTCCCGTCTGCTCGCTTATCACAGCGACGTTCGTGACAAGAACGCCCTCGGCGTCGCAGACACAGAGGGCGCCCTGCATTGTGTCCCGGTACCCAGCGGCGCGGTTATAGGATGTTCCCGTTGACCTGACGGTCAGATCCGCCAAGGTGCAGTCGCTAGCTTCCAAACGTAAGCCGGTGTAACCTTCCGGCGCCAGGATAGTGGTGCTGCCAGGTCCGGCGCCTCTAAGTCCGGTCCCCTCCGCTTTAAGGCAAAGCACGGTGTTGCCAACGCCCCAGCAGTCGTATTGGTTGTGATGATCAGCGATAGAGTAAGTGCCGGGTGCCAAAACGACCTCAAAAGGCGGCTTGATACTGTCCAAGGCCGCCGCCAGTTCTCCCATGGGCGTCTTTTGGGTGCGGCCGTCCCCCTTCCCGCCCGGAGCCACGTAGAGGTTGCCCGCCCAGCCTGATCTCAGAAAGAATTTGCCGGCGCCTTCTTTGGAACCGACGGCTATGTAATAATATTTACCGGGAGCTACGTTGAAGGACACGCTCTCGTCCTTGTCATCATCAGTCAAAGGAACAACGGATTTCAGATCGGAAAAATCCGCGGAAGCGGAGGAGGAGGAATATATCGCCAGCGTCGTATCGTTGCCGAACGCTTTCCAGCTGCCTGTGGTTGACAACTCCAATTCCTCGCTGGTTTCGCCCTTGAAGCGGTACCAGACCGTGGCGCGGCTCGCAGTGTTCTCGCCCGGTTCGATCTTGGCATAAGTATTGTCGCCGATAATATCCGTATTTCTTTCATAAGTAAACGGCCGGGAAAGATGATCGTTCAGAGGACCGTCCAGGCAGTATTCGATCTTAAAGTGATCCAGCGCCATGGTCACGCCGCCCGCCCAGAAGAAAAAGCGCAGAGTGCTGAAAATATCGGAGTCGTTCTCCTGCATGGTAAATTCTCCAATCTCCTCCGTCACGCCGTTCACGGTTACGGACTTCAGCCAATGGTGACCGTCCATATAATTTGCGTAATAGTCCAGCGTGATGTCGAACCATTCCCCGGAAGGGATCTCCAATTGGGAATCCTGATGGGCGTCCGTCGCCCGCAATTGGTAATGGTCGCCGTCTTTCCTAAATTCTATTTCCGCGCAGGCAGGGCTCCAGAAACCGAAATTCAGATATCCTTCCGTCTCGGGAAGCTTCATCCTGGCGCTGTACCGCCAGATCCGGTAGCGGTTGGCTGTTCCTCCGCCCCAGCCCGAGGAAACGGGATTACTAAAATCGTAATGGGCGCCCCAGAGACCGTTGGGATGGATCTCCACATAAGTCTTGCCGCCCTCTTTCACGGCTGTGATACTGCCGTCGCTGCCGTAGCCGTCGCCCCAGCCGTACTTCCCTTTGATGTCGCCCGCCTCATAATCCGAGAAGTCTTCCTCCAGAACGGTCACAAAGGGCTCTATGGGGACATATGTGTCTTTTCCGGCCTTAACGGCCGCGTGACGGCAGTCCTCGTCTGTCAGCGGATCGAAAGTGTTGTCGCAGTTCGTGTATGTGACGATCGCCCGGGAGGAGTTGTCGAGCGAAGCACCGGGCATGAAGCAGTCCCTAACGTTGAAGACCCACTGCACGTCGGATCCTCCTCCCTGCTCGGAGACCGGAAGCAGCGTATTTAAAAAGACGCAGCAGTCCACGTTCACCGTCAGGGGAACGTTGCCGTACCAGGTGTTGCCGTAAAGAGCCGTCTGGTGGTCAAAGGTATCCTCGCTTTTCTTACTGGCTATAAGATCCCTGTTGCTCCTGAAAGTGCAATAGGAAAAATCCATCCTGCTCTTTTTTTCAGCGTCGGCCGAATCGTCCCAGGTGAATGCCTTTATGAGGCAGGAGGTAAGAAGGCCGTAGGAAATGAAAGCGCAGTCGCGGGCCTTAAGGCTGCCGCCGGGATTAAGCTGCAAAGAGGCCGGGCGTATGAGAGCGCCGCTGTCAGGATTGTCTGTTTCCCCCTCGCTCCCCACGTAAACATAAACGTCTTCCAAAGTCACATCGTCCGCATCCACCACCGTCAGGGCGCCCGTCAGGCCGTAGTAGGAGCCGCCCCAGTCCCCGTTGCCCTTGATGTCTTTGGGGTGTAGTATGGAAACGCCCTTTAGGGTGATGCCCGTGCCTGTGATATACACTCCGATATCGTCGGTCTCGTCGCAAAGTATTATAGTTTGGTCCGAGCCGGCGCCTATTATGGAAATGCCGGATGTGTCTATGAGAAGGAAGTTGCCGTCCGTCCAGCGCAGATTCTGCATCGCGCCAACTTTTGAGAGCTTGTAGGTGCCGGGCGCCATGTAAATGGCGTTGCCTCCCTGTACGTCGGACAGAGCAGTGTTCAAAGTGCAGGGGTCGTCAAAAGAGTCCCCCGATCCGCGGCCGTCGGGAGAGCAGTACATATCCCTTAAAGGCGTAGAATAAGTGCTGATCTTGAAATCGCCGTAATTATCGGATGTCCAGGCGTAGATGCCCACGTAGTAGTCCTTGTTCCCCTTGAAGATCCCGGAATAGATCTCGTCAACGTTCGTGTCCTGGGTGACGATATACTTAAGATCCCTTACGCTGGTTCCGGTGGCGATTACGAGGCAGGTGTCCTGTGCGCTATCTACGGCATTGATCTCGAAGTAAACATTCTGATTAAAAGATGTGCCGAGGTTAAATTTGTACCAAACGGAATTCACCCAGCCCTGGCCGAGATGGTCTGTTTCGCCCGCTTCCAGCGTGGCCTCCGCTGTGGTGCCGAAAACTTCCGTCCCGATTACGAGAGTCTCGCAATCGGCGAAGTTGTCGTTTGCGGGAGCGGCGGCCCAAGCGCTTAAAGCCAAGACAAGCGTGATGGCCAGGCAAAGAATGCGTTTCATGCTGATTTTTTCATCGTTTGGTTAAGGCTGATTCCTTTGATATTTTACCACATTCGCTTATTCCAGTTTTGCCTCGTTCCTGTTTCCGTCGCAAAGTCGGCGTATACCCCTCGTTCACGGACTACGCGCGCCTTGCCTTGATTTGCGTCCTCCGTGAGTTCACTTAGAGGTATACGCCGCACTTTGCTCCTACACTTGCGGGGAGCGAAGCAAGAAGGCATGTACCCGTAAGCAAACTTAGCGAAGCCTGTTTGCCAAGGGCACATGCCTTTTGCGCAGCGACCAACGAGCGTAAGCAAAAAAAGCTCCCGGCTTTCGCCGGGAGCCTTTTTTCGCTAGTTTGAGCTAGCTTTAGCTAATCGCAGCTTACTTCCTGCGGAGGAAGAGAGCAACGAGGGCCAGCAGACCGATGATGGCCGGTTCGGGAACCACGGGGCGGACGCAAGCAATCGTCTGAGGAGTGCCGCAGAACACGTCGCCGTTTTCGAGAACGACCGGGCGCATATGGTTGCTGGTTTCGGTGTCAGCGATCTCGTAGGACCAGACAACGGTGGCTTCGGTGCCGTCTGTGCCGTCAGTCAAGAAGACGAGGAAGGATCCGTCTTCGCCTTCGGTCACGGCATAGAGGCCGCCTTCGTTGATCGGGACGACGCAGTTGCGAACGTGGCCGATCTTGGCGTCCCAGATGGTGGAGCCGTCTTCCGTCTTGATGGCGGTCACGCCTTCAGAGTAGGAAGCGTAGATGATGTCGCCGCCCAGATTGAGGGCCAAGCCGCCATCGTCGCCGGTCTGTTCGGAAAGCTCGGCAGTCCACTTGGAGGTGCCATCGGGGTTGAAGGCCATGACTTTGCCGTTTTCGCCGCCGATTCTGACAACGGCATAGACCGTGCCGTCAGCGCCGACGATCGGTTCGCGGCAGGTCATGTTGTCGTCTTCGTCAGTCTCAGCAGTCCAAGCTTCGGTGCCGTCAGCGGTGTTGACCGCGATGACATAACCTTCATCCTTGTAGTAGACCTGAGAGCCGTCGGGGCTGAAGCTGACGCCGTTGCCGCCCCAACCGTCTTTGCAGTCGGAATCTTCGTAGCACCAAGCGACGGAGCCGCCGGAGGTGACAGCGAAGAGACCCTTGCCAGCAACTTTCACGTAGGCTTTGCCGCCGTTGAACTTGATGGCGCTGCTGGTCAGACGGTCGCCGGTGGAAACGAGCTGGGTGATCCAGACGGTTTCCTTGGTGGCCAGATCGACTTTGCAGAGGTTGGCCTTTTCGTCGCAGACATAGAGATAGCCGGCATCCGTGATGGTCGGAGCGCCGTTGTCCCAGCTGGGTTCGGTGTAGAATTCTTCAACATCGCCGGTCTCAACGTTGATCTTGAGGACCGTGGCGTTGGGTGAAGGATCGTTGGCGAGATAGAGGAAGCCCTCGTATTCGACCGCGGAACCGCAGATGTACATATCAGCGAAGTATTCGCTCTTCCAGACTTCTTCGCAGCCGTCGTTGCCGTCAACAGCGATGGCGCCGGTGCCCTGGAGGTCATAGCCCAGAGTGGCGACAGCGGTCTCGGAAATGTAGGTGTGCCAGCCAATGTTCTTGTAGAACGGATTGACAGCGGTCAGGATGTAGCCTTCGACTTCCTGGAGTTCAGGATCGTTTTCACCAGCTTCGAAGTACTGGCAGTTGGTCTCGGTGACGTCGGCATCTTCGTTGAAGTTGCTTTCTTCGGAGACATTGTAGTACACGGAGTCGTTGATGAAGACTTCTTCGTCGATCTCAACCGTGAACGGATAGTAGGTGTTGCAGAGCAGGACGTTGTTGAAGGTCAGGCCTTCGTTGACGCCCCACGGCCAGTTGCCGCAGTACACAGCAGGATTCTGGTCTTCATTGGCGCCGCTGACGGTCAGGTTGTTGACCGTAACGTCTTTGACCTTGTCGAAGAAGCAGGGGCTGGCGCAGTAAGGAGCCTCGACGCCCAGTTTATCGACGGTAAAGTCGGTGACGCTGTAAACGGCGAACGGACGGATCTCGCCGGTCTTCTGTTCGCTGTAGATAGCGACGTTCTTGATGCTCATGCCGGCGCAGTTGCAAGCGCAGATGGCGCCCTGCATATGCCAGTTGTAGTGGTAGGGCATATTTTCAGGACGATAGGCCTTGACGGTCAGATCCTGGACGGAAGCGCCGTCGCGTTCCATACGGATACCAACGTAGCCGGCAGGAACCGTGAAGATGGTCTTGTCGGGGCCAGCGCCCTTCAGGGTGACGTCGGTGGCCTTGAAGCACAGAGCGGTCATGCCAGCGCCCCAGATGTCGGTCTGGTTGTAGAATTCAGCAATGCTGTATTCACCAGCGGCGAGGTTGACGGTCTGGCCGGGAACCACGTTCTCCATAGCGAAGATCAGGTCGCCCGTAGGATCATCTTCGGAATAACCGGTGCCGGTGGCGCCCGGAGCGACGTACCACGGACCATCATGCAGTTTGGTGATGGTCATGGTGAATTCGCCCTGAGAGCCTTCATAGCCGTCCCAGCAGATGTAGTAGGTCGTGCCGGCGGTGGCTTTCAGATCATAGGTCTCGTCCGTGGCGGTGTCCTGAGATTCAACGATAGCGCTCAGGGTGGCGAAGGAGACTTCCTCGCCTTCCACGGTGTAGATGCTCAGCATGGCGTCGTAACCGGAGACGGCGTGAGAACCAACGTCGCTGATGCGGAAGGTGCCGTCTTCGGACGGAGTGAAGGTGTACCAAACGGAGGCTTTGTGAGCTTCGTTTTCGCCTTCTTCAACAGTAGCGAGGGTATTGTCGCCGACAGTGGCGCCTTCGCCGACATCGATGGCATCAGCCAGGTTGTCGTTTTCGGGGCCAGCCACGGTGCGCCAACCAACGTTCTTGTAGGTGGAAGAAGTGGAGGTCAGGACGAAGCCTTCGAGGGTTTCGAAGCCAGGATCATGATCGCCTTCTTCATAGGACACGCAGCCTTCTTCGACGACGTCAGCGTCTTCGTTGAAGTTGCTGTCATTCGGGCAGTTGTAGTAGATGGAATTGTAGATGAAGACTTCTTCATCGATTTCCACGGTGAACGGCATATAAGCGTTGGCCAGGAGGACATTGTTGAAGGTCAGGCCTTCGTTGGCGCCCCAGGGCCAGTTGCCGCAGTAGATAGCCGGGTTGTTAGCGACGTTCTTGGCGTTGACAGTCAGATAGCTGACCGTGACGTCTTTGACCTTGTCGAAGAAGACAGGGCATCCGCAGTTCGGGGCATCGACAGCAACTCTGGTGACGGTGAAGTCAGTGACGCTGTAGGTGGGGAACGGACGGAGCGCGCCGCCGTCGGTGCCAGCTTCGCTGACGATGGCGACGTTGCTGACGCTCATGCCGGAGCAGTTGCAAGCGCAGAGAGCGCCGTTCATGTGCCAGTTGTAGTGATTGACGAAGTGTTGTTCGCCATGAGCTTCGATGGTCAGGTCGCGGAGAGAAGCGCCGTTGCGTTCCATACGGACGCCGACGTAGCCTTCGGGAGCCACGATCTTGGTCTTGTCAGGACCAGCGCCCTGCAAGGTGACGTTCTCGGCCTTGTAGCAGAGGATGGTCATGCCAGCGCCCCAAGCGTCGATCTGGTTGAAGTTGTCAGCGATGCTGTATTCGCCGGGAGCGAGCTTCACGGTGTAGCCCGGAGCAATGGCGTCCATAGCTTCGGAAACGCTGCCCATAGGATCGTCTTCGGACTGACCACTGCCAGTGGCGCCCGGAGCGACGTAGAGGTCGCCAATGTAGATGTCTTCGGAGCTCAGCTTCACGCCGCCGGCGCCTTCATAGGAGCCGATGACGATGAAGTAGTACTTGCCTTCTTCTTTCGCGAACTTGAAGGTCTCGTCTCTGCCGGTGTCGGTCAGAGGAACGACTTCCGTCAGTTCTTCGAAGGTCGGGGTGGCCGTTTCAGCGGAGAAGACGCCCATCATGGTGTCGTTGGCGAATTCATCCCAAGTGCCGGCGGTGGTAACTTCGAGGCCCATGTTGTTTTCAGCCTTGAAGGTGTACCAGATGGAGTTCAGCTCATCGGTGCTCTCGCCGGATTCGACGCGGGCGTATTCGTTGTTGCCGACGACCGTGGTGCCGGGCGTGTACTCTTTGGCGCGAGCCAGATAGTCGTTGGCCGGGCCGTCGCACATATACACCAGCTTGAAGCTGTCGATGGAGACGCTCAGACCGCCGCCCCAGAAGAAGTAACGGAAGGTACTGAAGATGTCGGAGTCATTTTCCTGACCGCCGGGCACATTCAGTTCTTCAGTCACGCCGTTGATGGTGACGTACAGAGTGTTGTGATGTTTGT
>JAFYIM010000421.1 GCA_017538635.1 bacterium | reverse complement strand
AGAAGCTGAGGTTGCCGGTGCCGGCGTTCAGGACAGTAAGAGTAGCGGTCTTTTCAGCCAGCAAAACTTGGCCGCCTTTGCCGACTTCCAGCTCAGGGCCTACGTCGGGGCGCGCTATGGAGTCGATGACGAAGTCCTTGATATAGAGGGGCGCGCTGTTGGCGTTGCACCAGCCGAAGAAGCGCATATAGTCGAAATAGTCTTTGCTGCCGCCTGCGTTGCCGATCAGCAGGTTCAAATTGGAGGTCACGTCACCGAAAGTGACGGAGATCATGCGGGAGTTGTCCGGCGTGAAATTAAAGACGTAGGAAACGTCGAACCATTCGTCCAAGGGGCAGGTGTTGCCCATATTGGATAAGGTGACGCCGCCCTTTTCTTCCGAATAGCGCATGATCAGCTCATGGTTGCAAGCGCCGTCGGTGGTGGAGCCCAGGTTGTACTGGCTGTAGGATTCGCAGCCGGAGGGGAATTTACCCTTGAAGGAGACTCTGTAGTTGTAGCTTTCGCTGCTTCCTTCGGGCACGTCGCACTTGATGTGGAAAGCGCAGGCTTCCTTGTAATTGAGCCACAGAACTTTTTCGCCGTTCAGATCAACTATGGGGGAGGTCGCGGGGGCGCCGTAGCCGTTACGCCAGGCGGGATCCACGGCCTTGATGTCCTTGCCCATTTCCAGTTCGCCAAAGTGGTCCCTGTAGTAGGTGTAGCCTTCGCCTTCGATTCCGGACTGGATGAAGATGGGATAGCTGGCTTCTACGCCGCCGCAGACGGCCGTGACCTTGGCACAGTAGTAGTCGTTGCCCATGGCGGAGCGGTCGATGGTGACGTTGATGTCTTCATATGAGCCGCCGGCCATTGTTTTGACAAAACTGCTTTCGCCGTTCAGCTTCATGAAAGTGGCATTGCTTGAAATGGTCACTTCGCCTTCCTGGGTGCCTTCGTTGAAGAGGCGGACGGATGCCGAATTAGTGTTGAAATCGAGTCTGTTGGTGCCGGTGATGGTCAGCTGAACGTCGCCCACGTTGCGGGGGACCAGTTCAATTTTCAGATCGTCTAAGTAAACGTTCACGTGGCCCCAGGGGAAGAAGCGGAAGTTGGGGAAGGTGTCTTTTTCCTGGTTTGAGCTGATAAGAATGTCCAGATCTTCATATGTGGCTTCGCCAAACTGTACGGAGATAAGCTTCCTGTTGCCGGGGGTGCCGTTCAAAACGTAGCTGACGGGGATCCACTCTTCGGTGGGGCAGCTGTTGGTGCTTGAGAAACCGATGGTTCCGGTGCTGCCGATCTTGAAAGCGAAATCGCCATCCTTCTTGAAGGCCAGTTCGCCCATGCCGTCGTTGGAGTTGAAGTTGATGGCGTTGACTTTTGTGAATTTGACCTTGAAGGAGACTTTGAAGTCGTTGGTCAGGGAGTGGTTCTCGTTGTTGGGGATCTTGGTGTGGGTGGCCACGTATCTGTCCGTCAGGTTGTAATAGAGGCAGCGGCCTTCGCCGCCGGCTCCGCCTTCCACCACTTCCACGGTGTTCTCTT
>JAFYIM010000420.1 GCA_017538635.1 bacterium | reverse complement strand
TCTGCGCGATCATTTCGCAGGGATTCTGGTCTTCCTGCCAGGGCAATACTTCCGCATCCCCGCCGTAAGTCTCGCGCATCCTTCTTTCCTCGAAGGAGGGGCAAATGTAAAAATACGTCCCGTCGCATTTGATGACAAGAGCGTACAAGCGGTCGCTGTAGCCGCCCTTCGCTCCGCAAAAATAAAAAAAGTTGGAAGGCCCGGCCACTACCAGGCAAGAGTAACCGTTTTCCGCAAGCTTGGCGGCCGCCTTTTTTATTCTCTCCTCGCGGTCGCTTTTTGTTATAGGCGCAAGTGTCTTGGCGTTCAGCATATCTCCTCTTCTGTTTCGCCTTTTATTTTATCCAGTATTTTTCTCGATTTGGCGCGGCGCGCCAAAAATTTCCTTTTTGAGTTCTTAGTTTTCTCCCCGCTGCCTTTCCTGCGGTCGCGGAGCATATTTTCGATAGCGTCTTTAGAGGGGTCGATGTAATCCGCCTCAACCATGTCGCGCAAAGGCGCGTCGATCTCTTTCCAGACCGTTCTGGGAATAACGCCGTTCTTTATGTTGTAGTCCTCCTGGATCGCCCGGCGCCTTTCCGTTTCGCTGATGGCGTCCCGCAATGCTTCCGTCATCTGGTCGGCGTAAAGTATGACGTGTCCCTTGATGTTCCTGGCGGCGCGGCCAATGGTCTGGATAAGGGAGCGCGTGGAGCGCAGGAAGCCCTCCTGGTCGGCGTCGAAAATTGCGACGAGCGTCACTTCCGGAAGATCGAGGCCCTCCCGCAAAAGATTGATGCCGACCAAAACGTCCACTTCGCCTTTCCTGAGACTGTTGATCACTTCCGTCCTTTCCATCGTGTCGATGTCGGAATGGAGATATGTGACCTTGATGTCTTCCCCTATCAGGTAATCGGTCAATTCCTCCGCCATACGCTTCGTCAGCACGGTAATAAGCGTGCGTTCGCCCGCTTCCACGCGTTTCCTTATCTCGCCTATGACGTCAGTGACCTGCGTCTTGGAAGGCCTGACTTCGAGTATGGGATCGAGTAGACCGGTTGGGCGGATGACCTGTTCTACGGGAACGCGGAAAGTAACCTTTTTCTCCTCAGCTTCTTTTTTGGATAGCTCAAGTTCGTATTCCCCGGGTGTTGCGGAAACGTAGATGACCTGGTTCAGCTTCTCTTTAATTTCTTCAAAGCGCAGAGGACGGTTGTCCTTGGCGGCGGGAAGCCTAAATCCGTAGCGCACCAGCGTCTCCTTCCTAGCCGCGTCTCCCCTGCTCATGCCGCCAAGCTGAGGAACGCTGATATGGCTCTCGTCTATCAGCATCAGCCAGTCCTTCGGGAAGTAGTCAAGCAGCGTGTAGGGCATCTCCCCTTCTTTCCTCCGGTCTAGGTAGCGCGAGTAGTTCTCGATCCCTGAGCAGAAGCCCATCTCCTCCATCATCTCGACGTCGTGCGTCACACGCTGAAGAAGGCGCTGAGCCTCCAGAAGTTTTCCTTCCCGCTTGAACTCTTCCAATCTTTTCTTAAGGTCTTCCTTTATCTCCATAATGGAAAGACGCATGATCTCGGCGCTGGTGGCGTAATGGGAAGCGGGATAGATGGTGAAAGAATCGGTGTGCCTCAGTGTCTGGCGCGTCAGCTCGTCGCAGAGCCTTAAGCTTTCCACTTCCTCGCCGAAAAGCGAGATGGAGAGGTATTCCTTGTCCTCGTAAGCCGGGAAAATGTCGATAACATCTCCCTTCACCCTGAAAGTCCCGCGGTGGAAATCCTCGTCGTTGCGCTGGTACTGCATGGCTACGAGCGACTTCAAAAAAGCGTGCTGGTCGATAACGTCGCCAACTGCCACGCTCTGCCTCATCTCAAGGTAGGTCTCGGGCTTCGACAGGCCGTAGATGCAGGAGACGGAGGCGACGACGATGACGTCTCTTCTCGTCAGAAGCGAGCGCGTCGCGGACAAACGCAGCCTGTCCAAAAGATCGTTTCGGTCGCAGCTTTTCTCAATGTAAGTGTCCGAAACAGGAATGTAGGCTTCCGGCTGGAAATAGTCGTAGTATGAGACGAAATACTCCACGGCGTTCTTGGGAAAAAGCCGCATCATTTCGCCGTAAAGTTGCGCCGCCAGCGTTTTGTTGGGCGCCAGAATGAGCGTCGGACGGCCCGCCCTCGCTATGATGTTCGCCATAGTGAAAGTCTTGCCGGAGCCGGTGACGCCCAAAAGCGTCTGCGACCTTAGTCCGCGCTCCACGCCTTCGGAAAGGTCCGTTATGGCCTTCACCTGGTCGCCCATGGGGGCGTAGGGCGAATTCAATTCAAACAGCGCTTCGCTCATTCCCCTTGCTCTTCGCCCTCGGCGTTCGCCAGCTCAACTAGCTCCTCCTCTTTCAGGGGGCGGCTGGTAACGTATTCCTCTTTCAGCCAGCTGCCAAGATCCATAAGGCGGCAGCGTTCGGAGCAGAAAGGAAAAAAGTCTTCTGCTTTAACGGAAGATCTCACGTACTCTTTTTTACAAAGAGCACACTTGTATTTTTTTATTTCAGGCATTGCTTTGATCCAATAAAGTACCGTCGGGCGCAAAACGCTTGAAAGCCGAGGCCCAAACGGAAGGCGGCCTCAAGTCCCTTGCGGCTTTGACGCACCCTTTAAGGAACCAGACTTCGTTCGCTTT
>JAFYIM010000419.1 GCA_017538635.1 bacterium | reverse complement strand
TAGGCTTTTCGACTAGGTTAATGAGCCTGAAGCCAGAGCTGGAGGCGGTCCTCAAAAACACCAAGGTATGTGGAAAACTCTTGATTTCGGTTGATGTCTTTGAAGAAGTCGAAGTATTCTTTCATCTTTTATCGGCCTCGACCTTCTTTATAAGATCCATAGACTCTTTGTAACGTGGATCCTTTTTAAGTTCCTCGTGAATCTTGGATGCGCCATCATGTCCATTGCGTTCGGCCATGACGCACCAGAAAAGGGCCTTTACGTAATCCTTGGGTATCTCGTCTCCCACTCCCGTATAAAACAATTGAGATAATTTTAGTTCCGCGTCCGTGTTGTTCTTACAGGCTGCTTTTATTAGCAGATCTAGCGCTTTCTCGGCATCTTTTGGCACTCCCTTCCCTTCAAGGTAATGCAGCGCCAGACGATATCCGGTGGCTGGGTCGATCTCTCCCTGATCAGCGGCCTTGGCCAGCCAATAGATCTCCTTGTCGGAACCTTGGCGGTAATATATGGCGGCTAAATTGTATTGCGCTTCAGCTACGCCCTGCTCCCCCGCCAGGGTGTACCATTTTATCGCCTGTTCCTCGTCCTTGGGAACTCCCTCGCCTTTTTCATAGCAAAGCCCAAGGCCGTACTGACCGTCAGCGTATCCTTGCTCAGCCGACTTGGCGAACAGTTCAGCCGCTTTCTTTTCATCCTGAGGAACGCCAGTGCCGTCGTTGTAGGCGCATCCCAGCCTAAACTGCGCCTCGGCGAAGCCCTGCCCGGCCGATTTTTCCAGCCAATAGATCATTTTGTCGAGATCCCTGGGAACGCCCTGTCCCATATAGTAAATCATTGCCAGTTTGCACTGAGCCTCGGCGTCGCCTTTCTCCGCGGCTTCTGTCACTTCTTTCAGATCAGCGGGCGCCTCAAGTCCGCCATCCCGTTTTAATTCCTCCAAAAACTCCTTCGCTTGAGGATGCCCGTTCGCCGCGGCTTTCTCCAACCAAATCAACGTTTGTCCGTGATCCATGTTTACCCCGATACCTCTGGCGAAACAGACGGCAAGGTTGAATTGAGCGTTAGCGTGTCCTTTTTCAGCCGCCTCCTTCAACAGTTTGGCAGCCATGTTGGAATTCTGGGGGAAACCATCCTCCCCGACCATGTATTTCATAGCCCGAATGAAGGTCTCCTCAGCGCTGCCCTCTCCCTTGCTTTGGGTTTGATAATAAGTCGTAGCTTTCGCTTTCTCCGAAGGGAAAAATATTTTGTAGACCACAAAAGCCACCGCTAACAAGCTAACGACTAAGAGTATTTTGTTCAAAGTTCTCATGATTTATCCTTTGATGTTTGCTTTAATCGATTGTACTTTATATCTCCAATTACTCGTTCGGCCCGTTAAGCACTATCCTGAAACCGGTTGTCGCAGGATCTCTGCCATCGTAAGGCTCCCGGGATGTCGAAGTGCAAATGGTTGGAAGGTAACGCCAGCATCCGCCTCTGGCGGAGTGGCCAATGCCGGAAAGTATGCCAAGATCCGTGGCCTCATCTTTGGTGACCGGCTTGGGATCAACGCCTTCCCTGTAACCTATTTTATAGCAGTCCAAACACAGTTCCGCGATATTCCCGTGCATGTCATATAAACCTATAAGGCTCGGCTCCAGCAATCCAACTTCGCGAGTAGTATTGCCTTCGTCGTAATTATACTCGCTGTTCCAGCAAGCGCTTCCGACTCTATCAAAACTTCCTTCCTCATAGATGGAAACACCGTTGTTCCACTCATACGGGCTCAAAAATGTCCCGTCGCCTTTTGAGCGGCAAGCCATTTCCCACTGAGCTTCCGTAGGCAGATCGAATCGAAGACTTCCTCCCGTACGATTCCTTAGGATATAGAAAAAATTCCACCTGTACATTTTGTTATATTCATTCCCTCTTAACATGTAATAATAGATGTTATCTACGGGAGTTGTATCATGCTTGTAAAAAGATGGATTGTTGCCGAAAACCTTCTCAAACTGCTTTTGGGTCGTTTCAAAAACCGCTATGTAATAAGCTTTTGTTATCGTTATCTCGCGAGGAGACAGCAATTCTTCCGAATTAGCGATACTGTCGTCCGTGAAATGATATCCGCCCATAGAGAAAGTTCCAGGCTCCACCCTGCGAAGCCACAACTGACGCCTTCTGCATCCGATTTCATATTCGTCCGCATCTTTAACGTCTGGAGGATCTGAACTGTATTCCATTGTATAGCTATCCAGATCAAGCACCAAATATGTCGCCTTGTTGGTAACATCTTCCGCTTCCACTCTAATGTCGACAATGCTATCGTCGTCTTCGGGGAACGTCGGCGTCCAAACGATCGTACGCTTTCCTTCACCTAAGACTATGCCGGAGGTGCCGTCTCCCCAAAGCAAACCGCGTTCATCCAGAGGGAATTCCGACCTGTCCTCCCTGACACCGAAAAACTTAACGGCGAAAACCGGTGTGGTCTTGTCGGTCTTAGCTTTGAGTTCATAAGTCTTGGTTATGATCCCACTGTTTTTGTTTTTCCAGCCGGATAAAAGCCGCGAAAAATCTATTTGGTCAGATAAGTATCCTATCTCAAAACCAACAACCGCAATCACTATGAATACAAATATGTATTTCAATGTTTTCCCCATTTTATTTATCTCCTTTTTTCGACGGTGTTATCTTAACCAGTAATTTCTTCGCCTCTTCGTCGCCGCCTTCCGCGGCTTTCTTAAGCAATTTCACGGCCTTTTTCCGATTCGGCTTAACGCCCCACCCGTTGTAATAGCATACTCCGAGCGCTTTCTGAGCGCAAGGCTTATCCCGCAAGGCCGGCGCTTTAAACCAGAACACAGCGCAATTATCCCAGTTTTTAATTTTCCTGTTATTCAAATAAAACAGTCCCAGGGAAAATTGCGCCGCGGCGTATCCTCCAGCCGCCGACCGAAAGAAATATAATTCCGCCAGCTTCAGGTTTTTCTTTACGCCCTCGCCCGTGTAATAGAAATAGCCCAGATTATATTGAGCGTACTCGTCTCCATCTTTGGCCGCTTCCTCGTACCAATACATGGCCTTCTGCAAGTCTTTTTGCACACCCATGCCTTCATGATAGATCAGGCCTGAGAAATATTTCGCTTTAGTAATTCCTTTTTCAGCGGCCAGCCTAAACCAAAGCAGCGCTTTTTTATAATCTCTTCTGGTATTGTAATAATAGCAGCCAAGATTATATAGCGCCTCAGCCCTAAAAGAACCGCTTCTAACATATATATTTTTAGACATTATATTTCCCCTTTTATCGCCATAAGCAACGCCATTTTAGGCGTTTCCCATTTTGATAATTATCTCATATTAATCAATAAATTACCATAACGCCGAATGTAAATCGACGCAACAAATCAATTCTTCTAAATCGTCCTTACAGGACCAGTATACAGATCAATAGGTATTCTAATCCCGACAGTTCACCGCACAAACGGTGAAACCAAGGACTCATTAAGAACTTCAGCTTTTAAATAGTACCTATTCTGATTGCGCATGTTGGTTATGAATGAAGTAATTAAAACCTAAATTTCCCACTAAGCCTAGGTAGGGCCTATTGCTTTTAAGTCGTCTCTTACCCCAAATCAAAGGTCTGTGCCATTTTAGCACATTTCATGTGCGAAACATCAACATCCGAAAAATCAAATAGTTAGTACCAGCCTGGGTCCAGTATCTTCACAGATATTATCTTTAGGCTCATAACTATCCATGGAAGTAGATTGGTAGCAGCTGACCGGCCTAAGATGACTATCATCCCTTTGCACTATCTCGAAATAGTCCGTTTTCTAGGACCGGGAGAAAGATATCAAATTCATCTAAGACTAATTGTAGATTGGTATACCATTTGCTTCGTAAAGCAATTGAATAAGCTCTTCATCAACTACCCGCTCACTGTTGTTTCTGGCAATCTGTATAAATCTATCTG
>JAFYIM010000418.1 GCA_017538635.1 bacterium | reverse complement strand
GCGCTGCCTGAACTGCTCGAGATAGGTCGGAAAGTCCTGGTTTCTGTTGATGTCTGAGAAGAAGTCGAAGTATTCCTTCATCTTAGCTTCGTCGTAAACGGGAAGTTTGCTGCGGTCGGCTTCCAGGAGCATGTCGTAAACTTCCCTGCCTTTCGGGGTGAGGTCTTTGGGAACGCCGAACTCGATGTCGGTAGGATAGCCGGGAATGCCGATGTCGCGGTAGAATAGCTTCGTACCGATGGCGGGCTCGGCCAGGCCCAGGGCCATCTTTTCTTCGTCATTCTCATAGAAGGTCATGTCGAAGATCCAGATGGCGGTGCCTTCGTTGAGGGCGGAGATGCCGCCGGCACCGTGCTCGCGCTCGTTGAAGATGTGGAAAAGCTCGTGGGTTAAAGTGTTGCGGATGCCTTCGGGATCTTTTTCAGCAAGAAGTCCGGAGCTCATGGAAATGTGGTCGCCCGCAGCCCAGGCGCCCCCGTCGGCTTCGTGCTTATTGATAGGCGTGTGGGCGAAGAGCTCGACGTAGAAGCCCAGCTTCGGATGCTCTATTATAGCGGCGCAGCCTTTTATAACGACTTCCTTGTCCTCTTCGGGAAGATTCAAGGTCAGCCAGCTGCGCACGAGCTTTTCTTTTTCCTCTGACGAAAGGGCTTTCACACGTTTGTTCATCTCGGCGACGGTGGCGGATTTCGTCCACTCTTTCGCCTCTTCCTTAGTCATGTCGCAGATCTTTTTCTGGCAGGCTGTCATAAATAGCGCTCCTAAGCACAAAATAATTAATGCTGCTTTTTTCATAATGTTTCCTTAGGCTTCAAAAAAACTTCGCAGATCCTTTTTACTTCCGGCATAACGGCCCGGGAATCTTTTATCTTTCTCAAGGTCGCCTTTTTCGTTTCTTCGCCGAGCTTGGCTTTTTTCAGGAAGTCCACGGTCTCCTTGGGGAACTTTCTCGCGGCGGTGGCGATAAGCCAGGCTTTGCCCATCATTACGTAATAGAGCGTGTCGTTGACTTTTTTTATCTTGGCGAAAACCGTGTTTACGTATTCCGGAGTGAGGAAGTGGTCCATGAGCGAGACTACGGCGAACCTGGCCTCGAATTCGGATTTGGAGTAGAGGTACGGCTCAAGGAAGGCCAGGAAGGCCTCTCTTTCCTTCCGTAAGGGCTTTAAGGCGGCGCAGACGACATCGCATGCGGCCCAGTCCTGAACGTGCGGAATAAAGGCTTTGAGAGCGTCGAGGCGCCAAGTGTTGTCAGATTTGGCGTAGGCTATGACGAGGCCGCGGAGAACTGTTTCCTCGAAGGCTTGGTCCGGCCTTTCCTTTAGGTATCCTTCCGCATCCGTCCTCGCGATCTCTTTGGCGATAGAATGAAGGACGGGTATCCTTACGCCTACGATCTTGAGAGGCGTTCTGATGAAAGGCTTGACGAACTCCCGGAAGGCGGGGTCGCAGTTCGCGGCCAATTGCTGGCGGGCCTGGCTGACAATAGGAGCATCCTTCATGCTATAGGGTCCTGGCAGACGTCGCGACACATGCATTGCGAGCAATCCTCGCCTTCCCAGATGCGCATGTAGTGATCGACGGCTTCGTCAACGATCTCGCGCTGGTCGGTCCAGATGCCGCTCTCAAAATTTCTTCTGTGCTCGCTTTTCATTCCGAGACCGGAACCGGTGATGTTGGCGGAGCCGATGTAAGCTAAGCGCAGGTCAACGATCACGAGCTTACTGTGGACTCTCGGGCACATGCGGCGCTCGAGGTCGGTGGCGAGAATTGGGTTGCGGTCGAAATCTTCCAGGAAGCGGGGGCCGGGCTCCTTGCCGTGCAGAAGCCTGACTTCCACATTCTTTTCGAGAAGGTCGGCTAATCTGGCCGGGAAAGAGACGACTTCGCTGCCCCTTTCCACAAAGGCGTCCTTTAGGTTCGAGGTCGCGAGCCAGAGGCTCGATTTGGCCATGAAGGCTGCCCGCATAACGATGTCGTAATGGGCGTGGTCGGAAATGTAGCT
>JAFYIM010000417.1 GCA_017538635.1 bacterium | reverse complement strand
CCGCGCGTCCTTGACAGCATTTTGAGGATCAAGGCTCCGGAATACGGAATCAGAGTGATGAACGTCTGCACGAGCGGCGACACTTCCAAGGCGCTTCTCGACCGCTGGCAGAGCGACGTGATCGATCTCAAGCCCGATTACCTTGCCATAGAGATCGGCATAAACGACGTGTGGCGCCATTTCGACGAACCTTACAGGAACGAGATCTTCATCTCCGTCGAGGAGTATGCCGCGAACCTTCAGAAAATGGTCGATTCTACGAAAGGGCTGAAAGGGATTTACTTTATTTCGCCTTATCTGATGGAACTGAACAGGCAGGACGCTTTCAGGGCCATGATCGACAAATACCACGACGCTATGAAAGCTGTGGCCGAGAAGAACGGCGCGACGTTCGTTGACCTGCAGGAAGCCTTCGACAAATATTTCGAACATTTCCACCCTGTCTCCATGAGCTGGGATAGGGTGCATCCTGATCCCACCGGACATTTGCTGATAGCCCGCACGATCGCGCAGGCTATAGGCTTAATTGACTAACAGTCCGTAGAAGAGGACGCCGGCGATGGAGCGTTTGACGAGATCCCGGCGTTCCTCGGGGGAAAGCTCCTTCTTTTGCCTGGCGGCGATCATGGCTTTTTCCTTTGCCTGCGCTTTTTCGATCGCTTCCCTCTTCGCCTTGTCCTCAGCCGCGCCGCGGCCCTGGTTCACGTACGCGATGTTTTTGTAGTAAACCTCAGGATGTACGGAGACGAAGGTCCTGAAAGGCTTGTTGCCCAAGAGGCGCTCCATGCTGACAGGACGCTTGATCGGGTATTTGAAAGGCAGCCACCAGGAGAAATTATAGGATCCGAAATCCGAGTTCACCGCAGAGGACTGCAGCCTTATGGCTTTTGTGCTGTTCTTAATGAGAGGCTTTCCGGAATCGTCTTTGGTGTTGAAGAAAAGATCGACGTTGACTTCCGGACGCTCAAAGCAGATCGTCTGGGGAAGCTTGAAATCGCTGACGCATTTGTATGCCTTGACCCTGACGCCGTCGCTGGAGAGAAGCGTGAAGTAATCGGCTATGTTGGCCGGGATCTTTACTTCGCTCTGCATGTCAAGGAAATTGTTCCTTAATTGGAAGGTCAGGCGGAAACCGAAGCCGTTGGTCAATATCTGTTTGTACCTGGCGCCCCATTTTTTCAGGAAGGCCGCGCGGTCCCTGGGCTTGGGATCCTCTTCAACGTAGAGCTCCGCCATCTCCGCTTCGGCAAGTATTGGATGCATGATGACGATAACTTCCTTCAGGTTGTTCGTCATGTTGTAATAGGAGCAGACGTCGTCGCGGTACTTTATTATCTGCTGGCGCGGCGTGAGCACAGGCTGGGGCTCTGGCTTTGTGAACGAAACGTCGACATCATTGTAATCGTTGGTCTCTTCCGCTGTCAGAAAGAGGGGAAGAAAAAGAAACGAAAGCAAGAGCAACTTTTTCATTTATTCCTGCTCCTCGTCGGTGAACTGCATCATGCAGAGCTTATAGTACATGCCGGACTCGTCTTTTATCAGCTCGTCATGGGAGCCGATCTGCTGGATCCTTCCCTCTTTCATGACGATTATTCGATCGGCATGGCGGATGGTACTGAGACGGTGCGCGATGGCGATCACCGTACGGTT
>JAFYIM010000416.1 GCA_017538635.1 bacterium | reverse complement strand
TCCGATGAAGTTGAAGCTCGAATAATAGCGCATGTCGAGCATAATTTCCGGAAGCGTATCGGAAAGCGAGACGAAATCCCAAGGCATAGAAGATTTGTCAATACCTGTGCTCATTGATGTAAATTCTAGCATGCTGAGATAATAAAATACGCTAAAAAATCGAGATGAAATATTGCGTTGAAGAGTTCTTGAACTCCAAACTTCATGACCAGCTTCATTCAAATACCATTGACGCGCTTCATTGTTTTTAACTTGGAGCAAAACTCGATAATGTATTTTTTATCCGATTCATAATACGTAAACGCCTAACTTTCGTAACGACACGAATCCCCTTCCTTCCATGCTTGATGGCGCACCAAGAATCAAATGATCCAACAGCGGAATGCCAATTATCCGGGAAGCCTCGACAAGTCTTTCCGTGAGACGTATGTCATCTTTCCCCGGCGTTGGATCGCCGGAAGGGTGATTATGTGCAACAATGATTGACTGCGCTCCCCAACGTATCGCTGCCTTGAACACTTCGCGCGGATGTACAGGAGTCTGATCCAGCAATCCATATGTCACGCGCAAAGGTGCAGTGCAGAGCGGATGATTCTTCGCATCGAGCGGCAGGACTAAGAAGCATTCCTGCTCTTCTCCCATAAGAGCTGCTTTGAGGAAAATGCGATAGGAATCCTCTGGCTTTGCAATCTCAATTCGCCGAATGTCCTCGCCGTCGATTTCATATCCGCGCCGCACAAGTTCGAACGCCGCCGCAAGTTCGAGCATCTTGAGTTGCCCTACGCCTTTGATCTTTCGTTCTGGATGTAGTTCATTGTATTCACGAATATGCCGATCTAGCGTACGCCAGTCGCTCTTGACAAGCTCCGCCACAGAACCAAACGCATCAACAAGCCTGCGCGCAGTCTCCAGCACGTTGCATCCAGCAGAACCTGTCCTCAGTAGGATCGCAAGCAGGGCCTCCGATTTCAACTCTGATGGCGACACCGCGTCGCGCAACTGTTCACGGGGCTTAACCTTGTCGGAAAGTTTTTTGAAATCGCTCGACATAGCTCCTCATCATGCGCTTCTGCGCTCATAATACGGTGACGGCACTATAGGATACACCTCATAGACATGTCGGAAAACAACATCTGTCTTAGCATCAATCTCCGGCTCTGTATAGGCGGCAGGCAAGCCCGTCGTATCAGAAAACAAGAAATCGTAGATTTGTCTTTTAACACCGTCACGCGTGCTTTCCTTGTCACGCCAATGGCTGACGGAAAGTTTACCAGCCTTGAGATTATCCAATAGGTTCTTGGCAACGGCCTTGACCTTCTCAGCGTCCTTCTTAGAAAGCATCGGCTTCTTCAACAAATCGTAGATGGCGAGAGATTCTTCATCCAATCCCTCTAGAGCGGCACGCTCCTCCTCCTCCGACATCTCTGCAATGAATCTTAAGAGAGCGTCAAACGTCTGTTCAATGGTCTGCCGATCTTTTTCACTGTTGTAGGCAGCAACAATCTCTTCGTACCTACGCTGAAAATCAGTCCTCATAGGATTACGTGCCAGAAGCGCAACAAGTTTAGCTTCGACCGTCGCCTTGATTGACTGCACAGCTGTCCGCTTCGACTTGGAGGTGGCGAATTCCTGTCGGAGCCGTTCAAAGTCGATACGACTGATATCGTAGGGCGAACGATCCTCTCTGGCGGCATCATTCGGCACGATGGCCTCGTCAACAATTGCATGTAGTTCCCGCATGATGTCCGAAATATCAGCATCGTCCTTACCCTGCTGTAAGCTCATATAGATGACGCGAATCGCCGCAAATTCGGGGCGGTAATGATTCACCCCGGTGAATGTAATACAGGCCTTGAACTTGGCGAAGCACGTACGACACAGAACCTCGAACCGCTTGCGCGTCTCGTCATTTTCGTTGGCAGCCTCCTTCGCGGCGTTGATGGCCGCATTCTTGGCAAATCCTGTTTCGTCAATAATAGTCTGAAGCGAAGCCCCATGCATCTCAAGCCATTCGCGAACTAGTCCGATTGCCTCACCCAATTCGTCAAGCAGATCTTCTTCTGGCTTGACGGGTTCAGGATAGTCAGAGCCTCCGCGTGCACCGCCTTGTCCGCCAGCAAAAGTTGCCAACGCCTGGCGCAAATTGCGGAGGATTCCACAATAATCGACGATCAAGCCGTTGTTCTTGCCCTCGTTTACGCGGTTAGCGCGGGCGATGGCCTGCATGAGCGTATGTGCCTTAAGCGGCTTGTCGAGATAGAGCGTGCCCAGCGACGGCACGTCAAACCCCGTCAGCCACATGGCGCAGACAATGGCAATGCGGAACGGATGCTCTTCCGCCTTGAACGCTTCGTCCACGTCCATGCGCTCGCGCCCAGCATACTCCAGCTTCGTCTTGAATGATTCTGGAAGGCTCATCCCCTCCTTCATCACTTTGCGGTGAGGAAGAATTTCCAACCCCCACTTGGCGAACTTCTCGTCCTCGTTCTGCTCTTCGCTGACAATCACGGCCTTGATTGTCTCTTTCATCCATGAGATTTGCCGTCGAAGGAACTGCTCTTCCTGCTCATCTTCTGTGGCGTATAGCTTTACCTCAAGTGCCTTCGTCTCTTCTTCCCAATATTTTGAGATGAGATCGTACATCTTCACGCACGTGATCTTGTCGATGCAGACAAACATCGCCTTGCCGTTCTCCCACGACATAGAATAGTGCCGAACAAAATCGCGGGCGATTTGATCGAGACGTTTTTCCGCAGTAATGACATGGTAGTCGCGCTTCAATTCGGATTCCAGCCTTTCAGCAACATCTACATCCTCCGCCTCAAACGCCGCCAGTTTCTCGGCAACCTTCTCATTGATGTCCTGCGTAGCGACATTCAGCTTATCTCCTCGTGCATCGTAATAGAGCGGCACAGTCGCGCCATCGTCCACCGCCCGCTGGAAGTCGTACCTGGACACATAGTCGCCGAACACCTGTCGCGTAAGCTCATCTCCCTTAAAGAGCGGTGTGCCAGTGAAGCCGATATAGCCGGCATTCGGAAGCGCGTTGCGCATGTTAAGCGCAAGAAGCCCGTATTGAGTACGGTGCGCTTCGTCGGAAATGACAATGACGTCGTCGCGCGTCGTGTAGGCCTCGCCAGGACGTACCTCTTCGTTAAATTTCTGAATAAATGAGAACACGTGACTCTTGTGCTGACCCAAGAGCGCCTTCAGATGCGCTCCGCTCGAGGCGCGACACTCATCCTTATCATTATCAACGATTCCGCACCCCGCGAACGTCTTGTAGATCTGCGTATCAAGCTCGTCACGGTCTGTTAGGATCAGGAACGTGAAATTGCCGCCGAGTTTGCGATGCACCTTACGTGTAAAATAGACCATCGAGTAGCTCTTGCCGGAACCCTGTGTGTGCCAGAACACGCCAAGCTTGCCATCCGCACCCTTACGGTTGCGCACCGCCTCCACCGCGCGGTTCACGCCCAGAAATTGATGGTTGCGTGCAAAGATCTTCGACACGGCCCCCGCCGATTCGTCATATACGATGAAATTCTCGAAAAGATCAAGCAGATTCGCCTTTGAGCAGACGCCCTTCAACAGCGTCTCCATGTCAACCGCACCTGGATCATCCTCAGAAAGACGTTTCCACGCGTGGAAGAACTTGTATTTCGAAGAATGCGTTCCGATTTTAGCATCTATGCCGTTGGCGAGAATCACGAACGCGTTGAAGTAAAAAATCTGAGGCACGACCTTACGGTAGTCGCAGAAATTGTCTCGATAGGCGATGGAGATGTCCTTTGTGACGTTCTTCAGCTCCATGAAGACGAGCGGCACCCCATTCACAAATCCGACGATGTCCGCACGGCGACGACGGCCTAGCGAACCGCGCAGCCATAGTTCACGAACACAGAGGAAGTGATTGTTGCCGGGGTCGTCAAAGTCGAAGACGCGCAAAGTCGCCTTCTTCTTCGCACCATCCGCCGCCATGTAGCGCACGGGAATCCCATCGAGAAGCAACTTGTACTTCTCGCGATTGATGGTGTCTAGCCCCATCAAAACAGAAGTGTCGGAAAGAATGCGAACGGCATCGTCGTACGCGGATGCTGGCAAGCCGGGATTCAACTTCTCGAGCGCAGGACGCAGATAGCGCACAAGCAGCACCTCACTCTCGTCGGTGCGCCCCAGTGTTCCAGCCGCGCCGAAGACCTCCTGCATGGCATGAATGCCCTCGTCCCATCCAAGCGAGTTGACCAGATATTCCGCCGTCGTCTTCTGCACCAGATTGTCTTCAGTATAGATGCTCATTCCGCCCTCAACAGTTTCCAGTAGTTTCAAGTCTTAGCGTGATCGGGTTCACGATTGATGGGAGGCAATTACATCCAGCACAGAGAACCACCGCTTGGACGCAACATCATCCCAAATTGCTCGCACTTTGCAGTCTTTGTAGAAGCGTATGGAGATTTTCTGCATTACGTCACCTCCAATCTGCGATGATACTTCCGCGTTCTCTCAAACTCGCACTGTAAACTAGATATAAAGATTCGGGAGGTCATAAGATTATGCATGATGTACTATTTCGAGAGCCTTTTTCACGTAGATCATCAACTCTCTTGGATCAGGAACATCAGCGGTCTCACCATTAACTCGATGATGGAATCGTTGAGTATAATTGTTGACATCATCCAAATTTTGAAGCAAGTCACTACACGGATAAATAACATCATTAGGTTGAGATTCACGAATTTCTTTTATCATTTCTCCAAGCCACTGTTTATCACCCCAACTTAACGGATATTTATAATGAAGATATGTTTCTAACAGTGGCCTAATCCGCCCAACTACTTCCTTCAATCGATTTTGATATTGCCCTGGATTAGCCACATAATCAGAAAGTTCAGAATAATCAACCTCATACGATTTTGATGACGCTGGTGGTAGTTCACCATGCTTCAATTCAACCGAAGAGACTAATTGTGGAATTTCAAAAGCGCGAATATCTTCACGTGCTATACCCTTATTTGCCATAAACATTTGAGCAAACTCAAGGTTGTGAGTGAAAAGGAAGAATTGAGAACATTCGATTGCCTTTCTTTTTAGCATGGATATCGTCTGAGCTTGACGGCTACGATCCTGGTCATGATAAGGGTCATCTACAACCACAATTGAAGAAGCAAAATCAACATCAGTTTCCAATCTAGCCAAGAAGAAAGCTAATCCTAATGCACTACAATCACCACCACTTAATGTATTTGCCAATGATATGCGCGAAGGATCTTCTGCCGCTTCTGAAGAACAGTCAACTTTGAGAGAAGAACCATTAACAATCATCTTTACACCCAATTGCCCTGTGGCAGTTCCCCCACGCAAATTAACCCCATCATTATCGACTGAAAAATCAACTCCAAATGCCTTAAGAATTTCATTTATCTTCAATCCAAACGTTTCGAAAATGGATTTTGATTCCTGTTTCAAGGCTTCGTTAGCTGTTGTTTTCGCATCTTGGGCTCGATTTTTTAAATCTAGAGCCTCATCATACTTCTGATATGCAATAACCACATTGTCCTCATAGCGCATTTTCTTGAGTTCTAAATCCGCCAATTTGCTTTTCAGGGCGTCAATATTGATTGATTCTATTGATTTCTGAAATTCCATTATCTTCGCATTAGCAACTTCAACGGCATCATTATATGCCTGAAAAGACAATACAATGGAATTAATCGAATTAATAACAGCGGATTCATCTTCCTGCAATAAAATCGACGCCGTCAAACTGTTCAGTTTTCGTTCAACAGCTGCCTGCGCAGCGCCTAGTGCGTTTGAATATGAAGCCTTAATTTCTTCTTCATTAAGTTCGGGCAATACTAACAACAAACCACAAGCATCTTTCCACCAATCAATATCAGAAGAATTCTGCTTGATACCATTTGACAATTCATTTAGTGCTTGTTCATCCAAGGCCATCTGGAAATCCTTAAGGACTTTGTTTCTTTGATTCTCTTGCTGTTTCAATGCACCGGAAAAGAACGCCTTATATGAGGAGAGCACATCTGTGTGAGACATGTCTTGCCCACAATACGGACAAATATTCCCCGTCTGGGCTTCATATCCTTGCTTTATCCATGTGATAGAAATCTTTTCAATGTCTGCGCACTTAGCAAGGTGTTCTTTAATTTTCTCTTCTGCCGTCAAAGCCGCATCATCTAGTGTTGCCGACCCTATACCAACCAAATCATCTTTTGAAACTTCTGGGATTGCTATTTTATGCAACAATCGATGTTTACGAATTTGATCTGCTTTGGATTTCTTATTCTGATCTGTAACAATGCGTTCTTTGACATCCGCTATCTTGGCGTCAACATCATCAATCTTCTCAATCTTTCTGAATGTCTCTATTTGCTGACCTTTCGGTATCAAGGCAGACAATACTGACGCACATTGTGATACAGTTTCAGTCGCTCTTGTGAGTTCGTCACCTGCGTCTTGAACTGCTTTATTGAGTTCAATAGCTCTTTTCCCAAGTGCCAAACTATAGACATTGCGCTTTTGTTCAATGCCAATCTGTCCGCCAACCAATACATTCTCTTTGACAAATCTTTGGTCATAAATAAAAATGGGAGGACAATCAGAAATAAACTCCCATTGCCCATTGTTAAATTTCCAGTGCAAATTATTTGCAGAAAGAAAGTCTATTGAAGGTGCAGTAGACGATCCAATACGTTTACGTCCGATAACATATGCAGGATTCCGTGTGTCCAGTGACCTAAAAACATCACAAAGCGTCGTCTTTCCACAAGCATTTGGCGCATACACTACATTCACCTTAGCAAACTCGCCCTCATTACCTCTTGACGATTTTATGCTCTCAAATCGGCCAATGTCTTTTAATTCAATAATTCGCTTAATCATTTCAACTGTCCATTTTTAGAAGTTTCTCCCCGCTCACCAGCCTCGGCAACAGACTATCACGGGCTAAGGCAAGTACGACGTTCTGCTCGGCAAGAACCCCGCACTGACTAAACAAAGGTTCAAGGGCCTCTTCAAAGTCATCAAGCAAACCATTTGATTTTGGCAAAACAACCTCAAGCGCATTAATATCTTTGGGGTAAACATGTGGTTGTGCGGCACCTTGCTGTAAATTCCGCAGGGCATCGGCATTATCTTTCAAGAAGCAGTAGGCGAAGTAAAAACATTTGGCCCTTGACTTATCACACCACGAGCAATCCGAAGCCCATATCGGCTTAAAATGCATTCGCGTGAATCCAGCATTCGCACCAGAGCCACTTATAGTTATTACTGGTGCCCCAGTATTTGCCACATTGTGGAAATACGCCGGATCCAAGCCGCCAGCCACCACCGGCACTTTACCATAAACGGCATTTTTTTGCGTAATAACCTTACCGCGAACGAATGGTGCAATCTCCCCCAGCGTAACAGATCTGCCTTGTTCTGTCCCGCCGAACCACTTGCGGTATGTCAGTCGTGCCGTCCCTTCGAGGATGGCGATGCGGCGGCGGTTGTTCTCAATCAAATCGTCATAAGCGGAAAGAATGTCGGCGATCCGCCGCTGAACTGGAAGAGGGGGCAATGGTATTTCCACTAATGCCAGTTTGTCTTTGGGCATGTGTTTGATAGTTGAACCAGTAAAAAGGCCAGCAAAACCATTTTTACGACCAAGCAGCAAAAAGTGATAATACAGAAACCTAAAATCAAGCCCGTCATGCGGTCTAATTCTGTGAAGCGCCTTTTGGTACATCATTCCAGGTATTTGCTCTTTCCATATTGCGCATCGACCAGGCTCACCACCTTCACACATAACTATATCGCCATATCGCAAACCATAGCGTTCCAATTCCGAGTCCCTGAATGGCATCTCCTTTAAGTTATCGAAGTTGAATGCTCCCCATCTCACATCAATATTGGCAAGATATTTTCTCGGTATTCCTTTGTTTTTCTTTTGGTCTAGCATTTTGCCTAGATCAAGATCAGCAACTTCGCCAAGCCGCGCGATGGGCCACTGGGTGCGAGACATTAGACTCGAGACGCGATGGGGCGTGAGACGTGAGGCGTGAGAATCGTCTATCGCCTCATGTTTCGCGTCAATTTTTACCACGTCTGTCGTCTTGCGTCTCATACCCATATTACTCACGCGCCACCACCTTTTCTTACGGTACGCTTTCGTGGCGTTTTTTTCGCTACGCTTTCCGACAGCACTCGGCGGACGCCTTCGATAACAGGAGCAAGCGTCTGGTAAGGCTTCGGTATCGATTTTAAGGTCTTGTACGTTGCAATTCCAAGCGGCTTCGACTTGTCGCGGACGGCGAATTCGACAAAACCCTTGTTCATCTTTTCACAGAGTAGAAGTCCTATGGAAGGGTTCTCGTCTGGATGCTTCGTTGTCGCGTCAAGCGCGGAAAGATACAGTTCAAGTTGTCCGAGATATGCCGCACGGAACTTCCCCATCTTAAGCTCGATGGCGACCATCGCCCGCAAGGAACGATGGTAGAACAAGAGATCTATGAAGACCTCTTCCCCTTCAATAATTAGCCGTTTCTCGCGCCCCATGAAGCAGAAGTCGTCGCCGCCAAGCGCCTGTATGGTCTTTTCCACGTCAGCAACAAGCGCCTTGGAAAGCACCCGCTCGTCCACGTCCTGATCTGCGCGCGCATCCACATTGTCGAGATTCACCAGTTCGAGCAAATATTCGTCGCGGAACGAACGCACTGCCTTCGACGCCAACGTCATAGGAGAGAGCGTCTTTCCAAAATTATTAGGCAACACACCGATGTGATGATAATCGTCCGAGTGAAGGTGTTGAAGCAATTGCTCATACGACCACAAAGCCCTTGCCGAGGCACAAATGTAGTACCATGCTTCATCTTTAGACTGAATAGCACGAACAATTTCTCTGTGCTGCGAGAACCCGACCGATAGAAATGCACTTAATGGCTCTATACCTAATTCGGCAGATGGCATCTGCCGAATTGGAATCAAAGTACTTTCGGCAGACGGTATCTGCCGAATTTTATTCGTTGACAACGAACAAATTTCGTTATTTGGCAAGTTACGAATAGAGAAATCATCCGCCCAGAACTCAAAAAAAGCCCTCATGTTCTTGATGTTCGTTGCCGAAAAACCTCGCAATCCCGGCAACTCAACCTGCAGCTGGTTAGAGAGCGCGTCGATAGCACCACTACCCCACTTTGCGTTGCGCGTCTTCTTCGAAACATAGCCGCCAACGAAGAAGTAGAGCTTCAACGCTTCGGCATTCGCAAGATGAGCCGCCTTGGCGCGTGCCTGCAGAATGGCCAGCTTGATATCCTTGACGGCCGCAGCAAAATCCTTTGGTATAACATTGCCACTCATCCCATCAGCTCCTTGAAGTTGGCGTCGATTTTCTCAGCGAGCGTCGCTGCCTCGGCGTTCAGCTTACGCAGTTCCTCATGAAGCGACGCGAACTTCTCGGCAAAGTCTTCATCGTTGTCGTCCGTCTCGGCCACGCCCACATAGCGCCCCGGAGTGAGCGACCAGTCGTTTTCCGCAATCTCCTCGCGCGTTACGGCTTTAACAAGCCCTTCCACATCACGATACTTGCCATCGGGGAAGCGTTCTTCCAACCAGTCAGCCGCTTCGTTCTCGCCGTTCTTACGATAATGCGCTAAGAGTTCTTGGTAGCGCTTTGTTTCGCCGCGGTAGAGCCACACAATAGCCAGTAGGTTCTGCTCCTGCTCTGGTGAAAAGTCGTTGATCTTGCGCGTCACCTTGCGATAGACGTTCCGCGCGTCGATCATCAGCACGGTATTCTTCTGTTCCTTCGTTTTCTTCGCGCGGTTCAGAAACCAGAGGACACATGGAACCGTCCGCGTGTAGAAGAAGTTCGAGCGGATGGAGACCATCACATCGACGTCCCCCGTCTCAATCAGCTTCTGCCGGACAAGTGCGTCACCGCGTCCCGCCGATTCAGCACCCGCCGCCATCACGAATCCAGCGCGGCCATGGTCGTTCAAGTAGCTGTAGAAGTAGCTGATCCAAACGTAGTTTCCGTTTGAGACCTTGCCTTTGTCGTTCACGCTTGGAAGCCCGAACGGAAGCCGTGGATCGTTCTTGATTTTGTCAGCGTCGATCTCGTCCACGTTGAACGGCGGATTCGCCATCACGAAATCGGCCTTTCCAATTAGTTCGTGCGGATCCTCGTAATAGGTAATCGCCTTTTTGATGTCACCTTCTAGACCATGGACTGCAAGATTCATTTTCGCCAGGCGAATCGTCGTCGCGTTCTTCTCCATTCCAAAGAAGGTCAGCTTCTCAGTGGGGTTTTCGTTCTGCCGTTCGACGACACGGGCGGACTGGACGAACATACCGCCCGATCCGCAGGCCGGATCAAGGACGATTCCCGAATCTGTATCCAGCACCTTGGCGATAAACGAGACGAGCGAAACGGGCGTAAAGAATTCACCGCCGTCATGCGCCTTCGTGCCGGCGAACTGCGTTAGGAAATATTCATAGATGCGCCCGAATACGTCGCCAGACATTTTCTTGAGTTCTTCGGGATTCAGCTTGCGCAGAAGTTGACCGAGAATCTCGTTGTCCAGCTCGTTGTATTCCTCCTTCGGCAGAACGCCCTTCAGCGATTCGTAGTCCGCCTCGATGGACTCCATCGCAGCGATTATGGCTTCGGCACGGTTGGCGGAATCCGGAAGCGAGACAAGGTAGTCGAACTGCGCCTCTGGGCGAAGAAACACCGCACCCTTCGAGGAAAAGTCTTCCTTCGTCGCTTCACGCGTCCTACCTGCGCGCGACGGCAATGACTTGACCACCTCGTCCTTCACCGCCAGATAGCGACTGTAAGCATGGCGAAGAAAGATCAAGCCCATCACAGGCATAAAAAACTCGTTCGCTGCGAAATTGGAGTTTGCCCGCAGCGTATCCGCTGCGCTCCAAAGCCGCTTCTCTATCGCTTCAATATGTTCAAGTTGTGACATGTCAATATTATACCATTTATTACATGTAATGTCTCATAATCATAAATGTCCTCTTTTAGGTCTATTTTAGCATAAATTCAATTTTAAAACCGCTTGAATTTATCCCTATAATCAGTTGCAAAAAGCGGTCGCGAACCGCGGGAACAAAAAAGGCCTGGCATCCGCCAGGCCTTTTTTTCATTTCAGAGAGCGGAGATATTTTCTCGCGGAGAGGGCGGCCTGCATGCCGGCGTTAGCGGCGAAGACGATCTGGCGGATGGCGCCTTTTACTACGTCGCCGGCGGCGAAAAGGCCGGGCACGGGAGTGGAGGCGTCCGAGTTCGTAATGACCGCGCCTTTTTCGTCCAGGACGGGCAGGTTTTTGAGAGGAGCCGTTTCGGGATCGTGCCCGACGGCTGTGAAAAGGGCTTGAACAGGGATGGTTTCTTTTGTTTTTGTTAGCTCGTCCGTGAGCTCGATGGCTTCCAGCCTTTTTTCGCCCTGAAGGGCCGAAATAGAGGCGTTCGTCTTCGGGACGATATTGGATAAGGCAGCGAGCTCTTTGGGGGCTTCCTGGTCCTTTGTGACGTAATAGACGGTTTTGCAGATGTTGGACAGATAGATAGCCTCGGAAAGGGCTGTCTTGTCCCCTGCCGCCACGGACACGTCTTTGCCTTTGAAGAAGTGCCCGTCGCAGGTGGCGCAGACGGAAACGCCCTTGCCGAAGTATTTCGGTTCTTCGGAGAGGCGGAGACGTCGGGCCTGGGCGCCCGCGGCGTAGATGACGGCTTTGGCTGAATAAGTGTTCAGCGTTCCCTTCAGAGTGAAGGTGCCGTCTTCGTTCTTCGTTATTTCCTCTATGGAATCGCTTTCGATCTGCGTGCCGAGATTTTTGGCCTGGTTCTCAAAATTCGTCACGAGTTCGGACCCCGCTATGGGAGCGGGAAAGCCGGGATAGTTGGCGACGGCGGGAGCGGTAGCGGCCGCGGAACCTGTGAAGCCGGAAATGACCAGCAGATCCGTTCCGGAAGTGGCGGCGTAGATGGCCGCGGTAAGGCCGGCAGGGCCGGCGCCCACTATGATTAGGTCTTTTGCAATCATATCTTTTCGGAAATGACTTTTAAGAGAGCAGCCTTCGCCTCATCAATGGTGGCCTGCATTCTTATGCCGGCGGCGGCCTTGTGTCCCCCGCCGCCGAGTTCAACGGCCACAGCCCTGGCGTCGAAATTACCTTTGGATCTCAGGTTGATCCTGACGCCCGTATCGGTCTCGATGATCATAACGGCGAGTTCTGTCGATATGAGATTGCGGGCGTAGTTGACGAAGAGTTCGGTGTCAATGTTTTGGCCGCCCGTCCATTCCTTTTTCAGCGTGAGGATCGCCACAGCGTTGTTATGGTAGAGTTCGAGGCTTCCGAGCGATTTGGAAAGCGCGTTTAGATCATTGGGAGAAAGCGAGCCGTAAACGTAGGTGGCGATCTTTCCGGGATCGGCGCCGAGCCTCACGAGCTCAGTCGCGACTTGGAAAGCTTCTTCTGTAGTGTTCTGGTTGGTGAAGGAATTGGTGTCCGTCACTATGCCGGTATAAAGAGCGTCCGCGATCTTTTGGTCAATTTCGATCCCAAGCTCTGTGATGACGCGGTAGACAAGTATGGCGCAGGCGGCGCACTTCTCGTCATAGAAAGAATTACCGTATTCCTCGTGTTCGCCGAGGTGATGGTCTATGCAGAGCGTGGGAGCTTCGGGAAGCTCTTCGGGAGCGAAGTCCTGGCGGGAGATCCTCGCGGTGTCGAGGACTATTATGAGGTCAGCTTTTTCGGGGACTTTCGTTTCGGGTGCGAGAAGATCAGAAAGATAGCGGTGCTTTACGGGAAGAGGCTTTTTGATGACGGCTGCGGCGTTTTTGCCGCAGTCTTTGAGGGCCTTTGTGAGTGCGTAGAGCGAGCCGAGGCAGTCGCCGTCGGGATCGGTGTGGCCGATTAGGAGAATTGCGTTGGCCGATCTTATGAGCTCAGCCGCTTTATCCACACCGATTTTCATCATCACTCTTCTTCCTCTGGTTCGGGAGCGGGCCGGTTCTTCTCGATGAGAGCGTCGATCTTCAGGGCTTCCTTCAAGTCTTCGTCTATGGCGAATTCCAGATTGGGAACGATCCTGAGGTCGACCTTGTGGCCGAGAAGGAAACGGATCCTGGGCGTGTCCTCTTTCAGTTTGGCAAGCGCGGCTTTCTCCGCGGCCTTGTCGCCGAGGACGGTAAGGTAGATCTTGCAGAACCTGAGATCCCTGCTAGTGTCGGCGCGGGAGATGGTCATCCAGGGCGCCTTGCGGTCGCGGTAGCGGTCCTGGATGATCTCCGACATGGCCCTTTTCAGGAGCTCGTTTATTTTCAAGGTTCTCTGAACTGCCATACTATTCCGTCAGCCCGTCCTGGACCATTTTGTAAGCGTGAAGCTTGTCGCCTTCGGCAAATCCGTCGAAGCCGTTCAGCGCGATACCGCAGTCGTAGCCGGAACGCACTTCCTTGACGTCGTCTTTGAGGTGCTTCAGGGTGAGGATATCGCCGTCGAAGACGACGTCTTTGCCCCTCATGACCCTCACCTTGTCGCTGCGATGGATCTCACCACTCACAACGTGGGAACCGGCCACGAAGCCGCCGGGTATCTTGAAGATCTGCCTGACTTCGGCAATGCCGGTCTCTTCCTCGTGGAAGGTGGGCTCCAAAAGACCCATCAAGGCTTTCTGGATCTGTTCCGTAGCGTGGTAGATGACATCGTAGGATCTGATCTCGACGCCCTTACTCTTCGCTTCGGCGCGGCTGCTTTCCGGCACCGAGGTCTTGAAGGCTATGATGATGCCGTTGCTGGCGTAAGCGAGGTTGACGTCGCTTTCCGTAACGTCGCCGACGGCGCTGTGGATGACGGTGACTTTAGCCTCGTCGGTGGTCAGCTTCTCAAGCGCAGCGTGCACGGCTTCCGTAGTGCCCTTGGTGTCGCCCTTGACTATCAGGGCCAATTCCTTGGCGCTGTCGGAATTCTTCATGTTCTTGTAGAAGTTTTCCAGGTTCACCTTGGTCGTTTCGGCGTGCTTCCTGAGACGCTCCTCTTCCTTGCGTTTCTCGGTCAGTTCCTTGGCCAGTTTCTCGCTGGCGGCGACTTTGAATTTGGCGCCGGGCTGCGGGACTTCCGTGAAACCGAGGATCTGGACGGGCTGGCTGGGACCGGCTTCCTTGAGGTCGTCGCCGCGGTAGTTCTTCATGGCGCGAGCCTTGGCGTAGCAGGTGCCGCAGACGATAGGATCGCCGACTTTGAGACGTCCTTTCTGAACGAGCAGCGTGACGCTGGTGCCGCGTCCGGGATTCAGCTCAGCTTCAAGGACGACGCCTTCCGCGGGGCCTTCGGAGCGGGCTTTCAGCTGCATGACTTCAGCCTGCAGCGCAATGCGCTCCAATAGATCGTCCAAGCCCTGCTTGGTGTGAGCGGAAACTCTCACGCACTGCGTCTGTCCGCCCCATTCCTCGACCAGGATGTTGTTTTCGGAAAGCTGCCTGATGACGCGTTCGGGATCGGCGCCGGGCAGGTCCATCTTGTTTATTGCAACGATGATCTCGACCTTGGCTGCGCGGGCGTGGTTGATGGCTTCCAGCGTCTGCGGCATAATGCCGTCGTCGGCCGCCACCACGAGGATCGCGATGTCGGTCGCGTTGGCGCCGCGGGCGCGCATGGTCGTGAAGGCTTCGTGCCCCGGAGTGTCGATAATGGTGATGTGGCCCTGACTTGTGTCGACTTCGTAGGCGCCGATGTGCTGGGTGATGCCGCCGGATTCGCCCTGGGCGACTTTGCTTTGGCGGATGGCGTCGATAAGCGAAGTTTTGCCGTGGTCAACGTGCCCCATGAAGACGACGACGGGAGCCCTGGGAGCTTCTTCCGCGGTGAATTCTTCCTCATGGCCTTCTTCACTGAAGGTCTCTTCCTCAAGATTCTCTTCCTTGCTCTTGACCTGAACGTTGACGTTGAGTTCGGCGGCGGCTAAAACGACATGATCCTCGTCGAGGGCGCTGTTGATGTTCAGCATCTCGCCCATCTTGAAGAAGACCTTGATGATGTCGCCGACTTTGACGCCGATCTCCTGGGAGAAGTCCCTGACGCTGATTGGCACGGAAACTTTGATATCGCCTTTTACGATGTCGGCCTTGGTCGGCTGAGCCTGGACCTGCGGCTTCTTGGCTTTGCGGCGTATCCTGTATTCGCCTTCTTCTCCGGCTCTCTCGTCAGCGTTTCTCTGACGCAGGGAAGCCTGGGAGGAGATGCGGGGTCTGTTCATCATCTCTTCCCTGGAGGCGGAAGACTTGTAATCTTTCTCTTTGTCCTTTTCCTTCTTGCCGCGGCGATTGTCGCCTTTACGGTTAGCGTCGGGCATAGGCCCGGCGGGCTGGGCGGGAGCGCCGGATTTTCCTCCGGCAGCGGGACGCTGGCCCTTGTCGGAGCTCTCGCTCTTCTTGGCGTTTTTCTTCTTGCCAATTTCGGGCGGGCGCCAGCCTTTCAGGCGGTCAAGCGGAACGGTCTCGGTTACGCGGGGCAGATCCTCTTTCTGCTGGGCCACGAAAGATTCAACGGAAACGGTGGAGACCGGCTTCACAGCGTCTCTCACAAGGCGGGCCGT
>JAFYIM010000049.1 GCA_017538635.1 bacterium | reverse complement strand
TTGAGGTCGGCTTTCAAAGTAACGGGGCCCCTGGTTTCGTATTTGTCGCCGAGCTTCGGAGATTCCGCCACCAGTTTGTCGTCGGCGTAAACTCTGAAGATCACGTCTCCCTCTTTCTCGGCATCGTCGTCCAAGCCTACCACCGCTTCGAAGGAAAGTGTTTTGCCGTCAAGCTTAAAGCAGCCTTCGCCGGGGGAATGGGAGCCGACGCCCCTTTCGTAAACTTTGCCGTTTATAGTTAAGGGATTGCCGTCCACGCTGCGGTTCTTGGCGGCGCTCTTCCAATTCTGCCTTATATGGTCAAGCGGCAGAGTGTCGAGCCAGATGTTGGTCTCGGCCAGGGCGCCGAGCGCGGCTAAAAGACAAAGTGCGAGGCAAAGTTTCTTCATGTATTTCTCCTTATTTGTTAAAGCCTTTCTGGTTCATGAATTCCCAGATGCGGTCCATAAAATTGTAACTGCCGGTTTGGGGGGCGGCCTTGAATTGGAAGCAGTGATTTCTCGTGGCGAAGGTGTGCAATTCGGACTGAACGCCCATGCGGCGCATCTGCTCCCAGGTTTTAACGGAGTTCATAGAACTCCAGCCGTCGGAGTCGCCGTGCAGGAATAAAACGGGAGGCGTGGCGCGGTCGAAAGCGAACTCTTTGACGATCCTGACGTCGTCTCCGTTGCCGTCTCCGTTGTTGTTCCTGTCGATCTGATCCGTTATGCAGTAAGCCGGGTAAATTGCCACGCCCCACTGGACGCTGCAGGAATAGTTGTCGGTTTCGTCGATGGGCCAATAGGCGCGGGACATCGAGTTGAGGCAGCCCATCAAAGTCAAATGTCCGCCGGCGGAGCAGCCCATAACGCCGATCATGTTGGGATCAAGGCCGTATTCCGGAGCTTTTTTCCTGACGATCCTTACCGTACGCTGCAGATCCTGCCAGGCGGAGATGTGTTTGGCGAGGCCGTCGAGCGGCCTGGGCTCGCGGTGCTTCAAGGTTACCACCGTCATGCCCTTCTCGTTCAGGTAGCGTCTGACAGGCGCCGCTTCGAAACCGTTGGGGTCGTTCCCGTAATAGCCGCCGCCGGAATAGACGATCTGGATCGACTTGGTCTTCCTCTCCTCGGGGAAGTGCCATTCGATGTAAGGTCTCACGGTCTGGTTCGTCTGGACGTCCGGCATCGTGCCCTCCGGCCAGATCTCTTCTTTTAGATATTCTCCCCTGGCGTCGTCAGAGGCGAAGCGCTGCATAAGTTCGACCTCGTCGCCAAGCATGCCGTCATAGTTCATCTGGCGCAGGAATTCCTCCGCCCGCTCAAACCAGGTGTCGTAGGGGGCGCCTTCGCAGGCCTTGGTCCCCCACTTGCCCATGAAGCCGTGGCTGCGGTCGGCGAAGAGGTGGAGTTCCGCGGGGACGTGGAGTTTTCTCAAGGCCCGGTAGATCTCCGTGGAGCCGTTGGGGGAATACAAGTCAGTGCCGCCGTGGAAAAGGCACATAGGGCAGCTCTTGGCGCCGAATTTGAAGGCTTTCGTCAGCTGGACGTCTATGGAGTTGCCGTCCCGGGTATTCGGCCCTTCTAGGCCGTCTGAGAGCGCGTAGGCCGTATATATGGGTATGGCCCAGTTGATGTGGCAGGGCGTTTGGTCAAGCTCGTCAATAGGTTCGTAGGCGGGAGTTAGGCTGCTGACGCCCAGCATGACCGTCAGGTGCGAGCCGGCGGAGAAACCCAAAGCGCCGATGTTATCGGGAGAGTAGCCTCTCTTTTCCGCTTCGCTCCTGACGATCCTGACGGCGCGCTGGCCGTCCTCCCAGGCCGTCTGGTAAATGGGAAGGTCTTTGGGGCGGGGCACGCGGTAAGCGAGGTTGACGCACTGGAAGCCAAGCTCCGTCATGCGTTTCGCAATGGGGTCGATCCAGGGCATGTCGCAGCGGCACTCGTAGGCGCCGCCGGAGATAAGTATAAGGCAGCCCTTGGCGGGATTGGGCTTTTCAGGCGCGGCGTACCACTCCAGACGCGGCGTCTCGCTGTTCACCTGATGCTCCTGATAGTCCGGCATCTTGCCTTCCGGCCAGAGAGGCGTGGTCTCGCAATTTTCAGGCAGCGCGAAAAGCGTTTGCGCAAAAAGACAAAGGAGCGCCGTTAGGTTTAGCGCGGCGTTTCTGATGATGGAAAAATTATTCATAGCCTTTCCTTAAAAAAGCGAGAGCTGGGAATTCTGATCGCTTGCGGAAGCGTCTTCCCTTGTTTCGGTGACTTGAGGT
>JAFYIM010000415.1 GCA_017538635.1 bacterium | reverse complement strand
TTCGATGCTGAAGTCGCCGATCTTGGCGACCTTCACGACCGGAATGGGGATCCAGCGGGCCACGCCCGGCTCCATGCCGTGCGAGCTCATGATGAGCGAATAGTGGCCGCCGACCTGAAGACCGCCTATTTGGAAATTGCCGTCCTTGTCAGCCGTCGTCTCCAAATTCTTGGAATGCACTTTCACTTTGGCAAAAGGAATGGGCTTCCTGTCTTTGTCTATCACTCTGCCCATGATGCTGCCGTCCCAGTCGCCCCAGTAGAGGCCATCGTCAGCAATGCTGTCGTAGCTGGCAGGATTGACGTGCTGCGGCTTTTTGGACTCGCTTTTGGCTTCTTCTCCTATAACGAAAAGCGCCGCCAGAGTCAGGCTGAAAAATAAAAGGAAATATCTCACAGGTATTTTTCCTCAAGCAGATAATTCTTGACATAGTCGCCGACGGATTCCTCAAGCGTCATGAACTGGTGCTTGCAGCCGGCGGCTCTCAGTTTCTTAAGGTCGGCTTCCGTGAAGTACTGATACTTGCCCTTCAAGATATCCGGCATCTCGATGTACTCTATTTCTCCGTTGACGCCGAGGGCTTTGAACATCGCTTTCGCCACATCGTTCCAGCTCTGAGCTTTGCCGGTACCGATGTTGTAGATGCCGCCGATCTCCGGATGTTTGTAGAAATACATGATGACTTCCACCACATCCTTGACATAGACGAAATCGCGTTTCTGCTCGCCGTCCTTGTAATCCGGACGGTCGGAAGCGAAAAGCGAGATTTTTCGCTCGTCCCTGGCTTTGGGGAAAGCTTTGAGTATCATCGAGCGCATGCTCTCCTTGTGGTATTCGTTGGGGCCGAAAACGTTGAAGAAGCGGAAGCCGGTAAGCTTATTCTGGCATTTGTTTTTAATGAGCCATTCGTCGAAAAGCTGCTTGGAGTAGCCGTACATGTTGAGCGGCCTGAGTTTGGGCGTCAGGGCGTCGTCGTCGCTATATCCCAACGATCCGTCGCCGTAGGTGGCGGCGCTCGAAGCGTACCACATCTTCTTGCCGTTCTTCAGGCACCAGGCCGCCAGGGCCTTAGTGTAGTTAAGATTGTTGGCCATGAGATAATCCGCGTTTTTTTCCGTCGTGCTTGAGCAGGCGCCTAAGTGAATGATCGCGTCTATCTTCTCGAGCTTGCCCTGGCTCATGAGCATTAAGAATTCCTGCTTCTGCAGATACATTTCGAAACGCTTGCCGACCAGATTTTTCCACTTCTCGGTGCTGGCCAGATTGTCCACCACGATGATATCGTTTACGCCGTTCTCGTTGAGCTTAGCCAAAAGGCAGCTTCCTATAAAGCCCGCTCCGCCTGTTAAGACCAACATAAATTATCTCCTGTTTTACAAGTTAAAAGCGACTCAAAGTCAAAGTTATCGCGTACATGAAAGGCGCCGCCAAAAGAAGACTGTCCGCCACGTCCAATATTCCTCCCATCCCGGGAACGTAGCTGCCGGAATCCTTTATTCCGCTGTCGCGTTTCCAGATCGATTCGACCAGATCCCCCACAATGGAAAGCAGGCAGAGGATCAGGGAAATTATGAGCGCTCCCGCGATCCTTCCGACCGAGGGGTTGGATGCTATTCTGGAACCCAGAAGCAACATGGCGTCGGAAACGTTCGGAAGATACAGAGCTCCCAGAACGCCGATGGCGAGGGAAAGACAAATGCCTCCCACAAGGCCCTCGATGCTTTTCTTAGGACTGATCTCCGGAACGAACTTATGACTGCCTAAAGGCGACTTGGCGAAAAGCGTGCCGACGCAGTAAGCACCGATATCCGCGCCCTTGACGATAAAGACAAAATACGGCAGCATAAGCCTTCCGTCAAGCTTAGCGGAAGTGTAGCCTATGAGCGCGACGCCCAAGAGCATGGCTAATGGCACGGGAATGTACAGCATCGTCAGGAAAGAAGCGGAAACGAATCGGATGGCGCCCTCAATTTTGTTTATGAACAATGGGATCAGGAAAGTCGCCGTGAAGATCAGAAGAGCAGTGAAACCCAAAACGACTTTCATTCTCTGAAAATTAGGATAACGGAAATAAAAGAATCCGCTAAGCAATATCATAAAAGCGGCGATGATGGTCCAGATCTTGTAAGCGCCCTGCGTTTTCGTCATATTTAGCATTTCAAGACTTCCCGCCACGACCATAAGGCAGGCTACGGCCGGCAGAAGCCAGAAGAGGAAAGGCTTGTAGAGACCCCAGACTGCCAGGGAAAAGACGGCTATGAGCAGCAGTGCGCTCGGGATACGGTATTTCAGCATGATTTCACTTCTCCAAAACGCCTGTCGCGTTTCTGATAGGCGGCTACCGCCGCGATTATATCTTCGGTTTCAAGGTCCGGCCAGTATTTCGGCGTAACGTAGAGCTCGCTGTAAGAGAGCTGCCAAAGAAGGAAATTGGAAAGGCGCATTTCTCCTCCCGTCCTTATCATCAGCTCCGGATCCGGAACGTCGGGAAGATAGAGTTCACCAGCAAGCGTT
>JAFYIM010000414.1 GCA_017538635.1 bacterium | reverse complement strand
GAAGGAGACCGCGCCTTTGAAAGAATAGGTCTGGGGTTCGGCTTCCGCTGTCACTACCTGGAAGGTGCTGCCGTCTGTGCCGGGAATCACGGTGACGACGCAGGCGACTTCTTCCTGGCGGTTTTTGGAGAATTTGCCTTTGAAGGTCTGGATGTCGTCAGCAAGAGCGAGGCTTACGCTGAGCAAAACAAGAATGGCGATGATTTTCTTCATGTTGGTTCTCCTGCTTAAGGTGAATGGGATATTTCAGCCCATTATAACAAAAAAGACGCGCATGAAGCGCGTCTTTTTTTGGAGCGGGCGATGGGGATCGAACCCACGACGTTCAGCTTGGGAAGCTGACATTCTACCGCTGAATTACGCCCGCGAAGTAAAAAAATTACTTGCCCTGAACAGCGTTGATGACGTTGTCGAGTTTCTGGCCGGGGGTCTTTTCCTTTTTGCAGGCAGTGAAGGCCAAGAGGCAAACGAGAACGAGTAACAGATATCTCATGGTGATCTCCTTTAAATTTGGTTAAAAGATGGTGGAAATACAACCCTATTCTACATCTTTCGCTTTTCCCAGTCAAGCGTGCCTTTTGCTAAAATATAATATAAATCAACAGAATTAAGGAGAATCTTATGAAATTGTCCGTTGCTGTGCTTTGCATGGCGTGCGCCGCTTTGATGAGCGGCTGCTCGATCTTCAACTCCATCAACACCGTCAAAGAGTGCAATTACGCCTTTGCCGGGCTGGAAGGCTTTTCCTACGCCGGCGTGAAGCTTGACAAGCTGAAAGATCCGACGTCTCTGACCCTGACAGACTCCATCAATATCCTGACGGCCTTGAGGGACAAAAACGCGAAGCTGACCTTCAACACGCTTGTCGATATCGAGAACCCGCATTCCGGCACGGCCAGCGTTGAGAAGATGGACTGGATCCTTTTCCTGGACGACACGGAAATGCTGAGCGGCATCAACAACGACACGATAAAAGTCGAACCGAACGCCACCAGCAGGGCGACGATCCAGGCCAACGTCGATCCTACGAAAGTTCTGAACGGCAATTCCATAGAAAATCTCTGGACGCTTTACCGCAAACTGTCCGGCAAGGAGACCGGCAAGAGCTCCAAAGTGACGCTCAAACTGAAGCCTACGGTGGGAGGCTATACCCTGAAAGATTATCTGACGCTGGATAAGACGCTTTGACCTTGTCCAAAGCCCTTCTTTTTTGTATAATCCAAGTATCTTTGTAATTAATAATTAAGGCAATAAAAATGAGCGGAAAAGAACAGGTCATCGGAGTTTGCGGAGCCGCCTGGGGCGACGAAGGCAAGGGAAAATTCACGGATGAATTCGCCGGGTCAAGCGACATCGTCGTTAGGGCGCAGGGCGGCTGCAACGCCGGGCATACGGTCGTTTTCGACGGCAAGAAGCTTAAGCTTTCCAACGTTCCAAGCGGCATCGCCAATCCCGGAACTATAAACATCATCGGCAACGGCATGGTCCTGGATCCCCAGGTCCTAATCGAAAGGGAAATGAAGGATCTGGCGAAGGTCAGTATCAACTGCGAGAATCTTTTGATCAGCGGCGACGTGAACCTAATAATGCCCTGGCACCGCATCCTGGACAGAGCCCAGGAAGTGGCGCTTGGGAAAAACAAGATCGGCACGACCGCCCGCGGCATCGGCCCGGCTTACATGGACAAGATCGCCAGGAGCGGCATCCGCTTGAACGACCTGGAGGATCCGGAGTTCTTCGCCGAGAAAGTCAAAAAGCACTGCGAGCAGAAAGAAAAATACGTCTTCAGCGTCTGCGGCGCTACGAAAGAGCAGTTCATAGAGTGGATGAAGCTGCCGGACCAGAGGGGAGGCGAATGGCTGACCGCCGACGGTCATTTTGACGCGGAGGCTATCATAAGATCTTACCTAGAATGGGGCAAGATCTTGCTGCCGCGCTGCGTGGACGTCAGAGTGTATCTGAGGGAAGCTTACAAGGCGGGCAAAAAGATTCTTTTGGAAGGCGCCCAGGGGCTTTTGCTCGACATCGACCACGGGACTTTCCCGTTTGTCACGAGCTCCAACTGCTGCGCCGGCGGCTTCCTTACCGGCACGGGCCTTCCGCCGCACTGCATAGACAGGATCTACAGCGTCATGTCCGCTTACATGACGAGAGTGGGCGCCGGCCCCTTCCCGACGGAACTGGGAACGGAAGAGGAGATCAGTGTGGAGAGCGCCGACAAAAGAATGAGCTACGAGGAATGCAAGGAATTGGCGAAGACCGCCAACGACGATTACACCTACGGCAAGATATTGCGCCACATCGCCGGAGAATTCGGCACGGTGACGGGACGTCCGAGAAGGACGGGCTGGTTCGACGCGGTGGCCTGCCGTCTGGCCGTGACGGTCAACGGGCCGGACAT
>JAFYIM010000413.1 GCA_017538635.1 bacterium | reverse complement strand
GAACTGAGGTTGTAAAAAACAAGCGCGCCCAACCGGGCGCGCTTGTTTTTGGCTTTTTTTTAAATTTAAAATGCTCGATCAAGTCTTTTTCAGGCGTTGGCGAGGTTGCTCTTCAGGAAGTCTTTGTAAGCGTTTGCGACCTTTATGGGGCCGGCGATCTTTATGCCGCCATTGAAGGTGGCAAGCCAGCTGAAGAAGGTCGGGGCAACGGAAACGGAGACTACGGTCTCGGCTTCCGTTTCATTTACTTCCTTGCAGACTGTCTCTTCACCGAACTGGTCGAAGATCATTTCCGCGAGCGGCTTTTTGAAGCGCAGGTTCACGTTCTCCGTTTTGCCTGTGAACATGTCTATCACTTCCGATAGATATTTCGTAATGTCTTTCCTTGTCTCAAGCGCGGCTTTCGGGACGTTGAGCTTTTCCTCGACCTTGACTTCCGTCATGCGGTCCACCCTGAATTTGATGAGAGGATCTTCCTCGCCCGGGCACATGCAGTAGTACTTGTCGTCGTTGACGACCAATGTCAAAGGAGAGGCCAGGTACCGCTCGCCGCCTTTTCTCGCCACGCGTTCGCCCTTGTAGTTCAGGTCGTTGTAAACGAAGGAGATCTTTTTCTCTTTTGAGAGAGCCAGCCTTATGGCTTCCACATTGTCGAAGATCTCGGTATTGTTCCTTTTTTTAACGTTGAAGAGGATGTAGTTTTCCCGCACTCTCTTCGCCAAGTCCGCGCCGCCTATCCTGGAGAGATTCTTGACGAAAGATTCCGTCATGCTTTTTGAGAGGAAGGAGGCCGCCTGGACGGTGTCAATAAGGATCTTTATCTCGGTGTCGGTCAAAGCTCTCCTCAACACGTAGTAAGCGTTCTTGCGGCCCACTTTCGTCTTCTTGATATGGAAATTTTCCATCAGAAGCTTCACGTCGTTGCCGAAGGTCCGTCTTTCGCACATGATGCCGTGTTTTTTCAACCGAGCGGTGATGTCGTCTTTCGTTAGGGGATGCTTCTCGGTCGCCTCGCTGCGGAGCAATTCCATCATGTACAAAAGTTTCAGTTTGTTGCCGTCTTTTTTGGTGCGTTCTTCTTTTTTAGTCATATGCTATCCAATTTGGTAGAGGTTGTCTCCATTTTACCATATTTTCAAAAAAATCAAGGGGCTTAATGGGAAAATATTTTCCCACTTAAAAAAGGCCCCGGGAAGGGGCTTTTTCAACCGGTTATCAACAAACTACTCACAACTTATCCACAGGAAAGTGCCGAAAATGTCCACACTTAGCTCGCTGAATAGCTTTCTTCATCACTCATAATCACTTAGCCTGACATCTTAGCGCAAGCTCCCAATCATCCTTTACTTTTATCCCGCCCTTTGGTAGAATGACACATATAATTTTGAACTAAAATTTGCCTTAAAAATTCCACCCCTTTTTCGGGAATATCATGAGTGATCGTATATTGAGTTTTATCCTGGCGATGGGCTTAGCCTGCCTTTCGCTTACGGCCGCCGAAGAGTCGGCCTATGAATCCGGCAATGGCGCGCCGGCTGATTTTGCCCTGGGAACCGAGCCATGGTTCATCACTCCCGTGCCCGAAGGGGAACAAGCGGTGGTGGAAGCTTTGGAGTTTTCTTACACGAGCAATACGATCCTGCGCGCCACAGGGAACGTCGTTATGGCTTACGGAGACTTCAGAGTCTATTCCGATTCCGTCGAATACAACACGGTGACGAAGATCCTTACTTCTCCCGGCTGGACGCGCGTCACTTATACCGCGCCAGAGGAACTCTACGAAGATATGACTAAGGGCAGCGTAGCTGTCGATAACGAGATGGGACCATTCTGCTACGAAATTTTGGGCGAGAACGTGATCTTCAACCTCGAGAACTACGCCGGCCAGTTCGAGAACGCGCACGCCAAAGTGGACTTTGGCAATTTCAAGGATCTGGAAGAAGGTCGTTGGTACGAGAAGAAGTGGTACATCTACGGCAAGACGCTCTACAAAGATCCCTATGAGAACGTGCTGCACGTGACGGACGGCCGCTGCACGACCTGCCCGCCGGAATACAAGTCCGCGCTTTACAGCTTCGAAGCGAAAGATATCACCGTCGCGGTCCCCGATCTCAAGAACCCGAAAGAACAGAGCCGCGTCACGGCCAGGAACTGCCTCGTGAAATTCGAAGGCGTGCCTTTCCTCTGGCTACCGCAGGTAACTTACACGCCAAGTGAAGACGACAATCCCTTCCCGGTCCAGGTCAAGGCCGGCTACGATTCCAGAAAGGGCGGCTTCTTTGATCTGGCCCTGGACGTATATCACAGCAAAGAGCTCAGATTGACGCCGCACATCGGCTATTACTCTAAGCACGGCGTCAGTTTCGGTCTCGACGGTTCCTACACCGTCGTCTTCACGAACGTCACGACGATCGCCGGCGAATGGGAATCCTTCTTTATCGACGACACTGCGCGCCGCTTCATCCAGGAAAAGGATAAGCATCACAAAAAGGACGAAAAACAATTCCGCTACCGCTTCCTTTGGGAGCACGTCCAGACTTTCGGCCCGGGCGCCGGCTGGCTCAACAGAGGCCTCCTTTCCTGGCAGATCGACGTCATGAAAGACATGGACGTCGTGCATGAATTCTACCGCGAGGATTACAACCGCTACGGTCAAAGGGACACCTGGCTCGACTTCACTATCCCTGTCGGCGAGGACAACGAACTGACCTTCTATGCCGTCAAGCAGGTCAACAGCTTCTACACGACCTACGAACGTTTGCCTGAACTGAGGCACGTCTTCAGGAAGCGCAGGGTAATGGAGCTGCCGGCTTTGAAAGTGCCCGTTTACTACGAGAGCAAGACGACCGCCGGATATTACCATTACGTCCAGAGCGACAAGCAGGACGCACATGCCAGCTATACCATGTGGCAGGCGCAGACCGACCATAAGATCTCGATGCCGAAGCGCTTCTTCAACTTCCTGAACATTGAGCCGTATCTGGGCTTTACAATGGACTTCGGCAACATCAACAACTACAACGACGGTGAAAAGTACGACTACGTCTGGAAGCGCGACAGGGTCGATCCGTCTGCTCCCAGCGGTTTCAGCAGACGCTTGAAACTGAGGAACAAGACCGTCAACTTCCCGGTCAATCATTTCAACCAGGATTACAACCGCTATACGAGAATGGCTATCGACGCCTACCGTCCCCAGGACGAGGGCGCCTTCTTCAGGGCCATGCCTTACGGCGGCGTTGATATGAATTTCAAGCTGCACAAGACCTACAATTTGGAAGGCACTTACGCCGGCGAATTGATGAGGAAATATCTGCAGTCCGACAGCGAGAAGATCAGGCATCTAATAGAGCCTAAGGGCAAGATCTTCGGCAACGCGGCCTTCGGCACTGAGTCCGGCCTGGCGGCCGGCGCCGACATCGGCATCAGGAACGCTTTCCAGATCGAAAGGAAGGGCAACAACGCCAACCTGATCGACTTCACGGCTTACATCAGCCAGCGCTACTATCACGACGAAGTTTACAAATCCCAGGATTACCGCCACCACTACAAGTACCGCGGAAAATACACGGAAGGCAAGGCCTTCAGGGAATACCAGGCCTCGACGGCCGTCGGCTTTGCCTGGCAGGCTGATCCCACCGACTGGCTCAACATCCAGGGAGACTTGCTCTGGGATCTTGACAAGTATAAACGCATAACGTTCGCCAACCTCGGCGTCAACATGGACGCCACCAGAGTGCTGCAGAAAGCCCTCTCTCATCCTTCGCTGCCGCGCTGGCTGAGAGGCAGAAAAGACGAGCTTATCCTGAATGCCAGCTATCGTTATCTCTACGATTACTCCAACCTCATCTCCGTGGGCGGCCGCTTCTGGTTCGACGATTTCACGCCGTGGCTCTCTTTGGAAGCCCAGCAGAAATCCTGGGCCAGGGAACTCACGAGAGGATGGGGATTCGGCAGCTACATGCGTTTCGAAGCGGAGCACGGCGATCTCCAGGAGCTGGAGTTCACGCTGTACAAGAACTGGAAGAAGTGCATAGACACTTCCGTTTCCTACCGCCTGAGAGACAACAACGACCACTCGGTCTACGCCACCTTCTGGCTGACAGCTTACCCGAAG
>JAFYIM010000412.1 GCA_017538635.1 bacterium | reverse complement strand
GATAAAGGCGCCCCTGAGCGCGCTCGCCGGCTGCTTTTCGCAGGACGGGCTGCTGAACAGGCTGAAATGACGGAAACAATCATCAATTAGCAATTAGCAATTAGCAATTATCAATTTTATCAGGCTTCCCGCAAGGGAAGCCTTTTTTTTGCAAATAAACTTTCTTTCTAGTAAAATTTAGGTGAACCAACGCAGGATGACTGATATGAAAAAAATGCTCATATTTGCGGCGCTCTGCCCTTTCGGCGCGGCCGCCTTTGCGGATTCCGTCCTCTACGAGACCAATTTCGACGATATGGAGCTCGGTCCTATCTTCACTAATTATCCCGACAACTGGTCCCTGATCTACGGCTCCATCAACGAGAACAACTACATAAACGTGGTGGAGGGCGGCTGCGGAGGCAGCGGGCGATCATTGCGCTACCACTCCGAAGGATATACGATCGCAACCAGGACCAGTATCCCCGACAACGCGGGCCACTCCCTCACCAAGGACTTCAGGGTCACCTTCATGGTATATTTCACGAAAGTGGATTCCATCGTCTTCAACTCCAACGAGTGCGCCGGGCAGTTCTCCTTCCAAAAAGACGGGGAGGACAAATTCTACATCAAGGGCGAGGACTTCAGCTTTTCGACCACCAACAGCTGCCCCGTGGGGACATGGATCCCCGTCAGCTACACCCTGAATCTTAATCCCGGCAACAGAAAACTTCTCTACCTGAAGTTCGGCAACGTGGCCTACGAAGATCTCAACGTCACCATAAATTCCGACGTGACGGAAGACGTTTTCCCCAACTTCCTTTTCTTCCAATGGGGAGCGTCGGACGTCAGCATCGACGATTTGAAGATCGAGCTCTTAGACCGCAGCGTGGGCGACGTCCAGCTGGCCCTGACCGGCAACAACCGCATTTCGCTTGGAAGCGATTCCGCCGCTATAAGGCTCATCAACGAAGGCAAAGAGCCCGGCGAAGTGACCGTAACGAGCGACTCCGCCTTCGTAAAGATCAACGGGCAAGAGAGCTTCGTGAAAACTTTGGTGGGCGGCGCCTCCACCACTCTGAACGTCACCGTTGACCGCGCTGAAATGGGCAACGACTATTATATGGCCGAAATAAAATGCACCTGCGGCTCCATAGAAGCGAGTTATCCCCTCTTCATCCAGTCAGGCGTGGAGGGCGAAGGCTACACCTACTATAGAAGCCACTTCGATCAGTTCGAGACCGGAAAAGACATCAGAACCGTCGATCCCGCCTGGCGCAACGGCTACGGCTCCCCCGACAATTCGCCCATCGTAGAAATGGACGGCGAAAAAGCCCTCCAGATCAATTATAAGACCTACAACGCCTTCCATGTTAAGTGCGACACCAAGAGAGGCACTTGCGACTCCTACAACTACCGCGTCTCGTTTAAGGGATACATCCCCAGCGGCTGTGAAAAATACAGCAAGTACAACCTGGGCTCCACCGCCACTGTAAGCGGCAGCGAAGTCATCAACCAGGAATTGCCCATGGTTTACAATGAGGAAAGTGGCGGCGTTACCTTTACGCACATGGGCAACGTTTGTCCCCTGGACGAGTGGTTCGACGTATCTTACGTCTTCAACTACCAACCTGACAACTGCCGGCTGATCTCCATCACCTTCGGGGATGTGGTATCCAACTTAAATTACCTCCTTCCAAACGCCTCCGGGAACAACGATTATTTCAACTGGTTCCGCTTCTTCGGCTGGTGCGAGGCTGAGAGCGCGCCAATTTATGTCAAAGATCTCGTCATTGATTCCGTGGCGCGGCCCGACGTGGGACCGGAACTGGAAGTCAGCAAAGGCGGCCAGGTCTTCCTGGATGAAAACTCCTCGTATCTAACCGTCATGAACAGTGGGACCGGCAACCTCCCCTTCCGGGCGGAAGTGACCACAGGCGGAGGGTGGCTCTCGATCAGGGAAGCCGACGAAGAGACCGGCATATTGGAAGACACTATCATCGGCAGCGGCTCCAAAAAATACAACCTGGATATAGCGCGGGGCGACCTGGGCAATTCCTACGGTTTCGGGCAAGTGACCGTGACGGGCGCCGGAGAGACGAAGGTCGTGAATTACTTCGTGCAGTCAAGCGACGAGACCGGCGCCACGCTGTATTTCAATGATTTCGACTACATGGAGCCTGGCAATATCAAAAACAGCGATCCCGCCTGGACCGGCGGCGCCGAAGGCCGCGTGGTCGTTGACGCCGAAGGCTCCTGCCTGGAAGTCGTGGGCAGCGACCAGCAGCTCCACGCCATCTGCAAGGCACCCGTGGGCTCCTCCGCCAACTACAATTACGTCGTCAGAATGAAGCTGAAATTCCCCGCCGGCGCCACAGGCCCCTTCTTCATCACCGGCACAGACCTCTCCCACCCCCAGGGCGAATACGGACTGGTAGTCAATAATGACAGCGTCGGCGTGGACACCAGGAACTGCAGCAACAATCCTCTCGCCGGCGTGACCGTGCCGGTGGGCGAATGGTTCGAGCTTGCCTACACCTACAACGGCGATCCCTTGAACAAGCGCCTGCTGTCCCTGACCTTGGGCGAAAACACCGTTGAGTGCAGCGAACCAATCAACATCGGCGACAAGTACGATTTCTTCAACGAATTCCGCTTCTATATTTTCTCTAACGGCGAACATCAGCCCTTCTACGTTGATGATCTCTACATCGGATTGGAACCCAAGGACGCCTCCAAGCCCGGCGTCATGGACATAAGGTGCCTAGCCAACCCCATACCCTATACGGAGAACGGCACGACTATCAACATCCTGAACGCCGGCGGCCGCGCTTTTACTTACACTGCCGCGGTGCTGCAGGGAAGCGAATGGCTGAAGCTCAGCTCGTACTCCGGAACCGTCGGCAGCTCCGATTCCCTGACAGTCAGAATAGACCGCTCCAAGATCGGCTACGGCTTCCACCGCGCCATCGTCAAATTTACCAGCAGCGAAGGCGAAACGAAGATGCTTACGATCGGCGTGCAATCAGGCAGCGCCGAAAACGGCTACGTCCTCTACGCTTCCGACCTCAACAGCCTTGCGCTTTCCGAAGTCACCGAAGAAGAAGTGACCAACGAACTCAGCGAGCAGGACGCCTGCTGGGATAGAGTCACGCTGCACAACTGCGCCGCGGTGTCAGTTGATCCCAAGGACAGCAATGAAAAGTGCATCCGGATGATCAACGCCAACGACTGGAGCAAATACTCGGGATACCTCCTGAACGTCAACGCTCCGGCGGAATCAGCCGAGAATTACGACGTCGTGGTGGGTATGCAGATGCTCATACCCGACACTTACGTGAATCTGCCGGAAGACGAATATGAGCATCCTTACGCGGCCTTCTTCATCAGCCAGGACAACGAGCACCGTCAGAACGAGCTTTACTTCTATCTCGATGAAACGGGCGGAACGCTGAACGTCTTCCCCGAACTTTCCGATATCCAGAATACCAACTGGTGGCAGGAAAACGTGGAAAGCTCCGCTCCCGTTCCCAACAACGAATGGTTCACCTATTACACGCGCTTCAGCACCAAATTCGTTGATTACCAGTACAAACGCTTCTACGCTTTCACCTTCGGCGAGAACGAGTACCACTTGGAAGGCTCCAATCAGATCATTGATTACCCCAACGGCATCAGCGAAAAGGCCTTATCCAACGAAGCAATGCCCACCATCAAGTTCTGGTCCTACCGCGACAACGCCAACATCCTTATGAAGGATATAACAGTGGCGCTTGTTCCGCACGATGCGATCCCCGAACCAGCGGTCATTGGACTTTTTGCGCTGCTGGCTCTGGCCTTCGCAAGAAAACAGAGATAAGTACCGACTATTGCGGCAAAAAGACCTCCCGCAAGGGAGGTCTTTTTTTGAGGACTGCCTCTTGATTTTGTATAATTGTTGTGATAAAATGTTACCGATTCAAAATTAAAATGTATATTTGATTTTGAAGACCGTCACTTTTTTAAAGTTTACGGCAAATATATCCCCCCAAGTCTCGGTTGGACTTTCTCTACTTATCTCAGCATCCTTTACCGAGACAAATCCCCCCGACAGGAGGCGCGAGCTTCCTGTCTCTTTTTTTGCCAAAAAAATAAAGCCCGCGCTGGGCGGGCTTTATTTAGTTTCAAACTGTTTAATGGATCAATAGTTTTCCGCCCTGAGCTTGAAGTAAGCCTGAGGATGGGCGCAGACCGGGCAGACTTCCGGGGCCTGCTTGCCGAAATGCAGATGGCCGCAGTTGGCGCATTCCCAGACCATATCGCCGTCTTTGGAGAAGACCAGGCCGCCTTTAACGTTGGCAAGAAGCTTGCGATAGCGTTCTTCATGAGCCTTTTCAACGGCCGCGACGCCCTCGAAGAGCTTGGCGATGGCTTCGAAGCCCTCTTCCCTCGCTTCCTTGGCGAAAGTGGCGTACATGTCGGTCCATTCGAAATTCTCGCCTTCCGCGGCGGCCAGAAGATTCTCTTCCGTGGTGCCGATGCCGCCGTTCAAAAGCTTATACCAAAGCTTGGCGTGCTCTTTTTCATTCTCAGCGGTTTCCAAAAAGATCTTGGCGATCTGTTCATAGCCGTCCTTTTTCGCTTTGGAGGCGAAATAGGTGTACTTGTTGCGAGCCTGGGATTCGCCCGCGAAAGCAGTCTGAAGGTTGGCTTCAGTTTTGGTGCCTTTCAGATTCATAATTTCTCCTTTTTTGGTTTATAGTAGGTAAATATCTTAGACTTCCACAAGCTCGAAGTCCGCGGCGCCGTGCTTGCACAGCGGGCAGATGAAGTCGGGCGGCAGATTTTCGCCGTCGTAGATGTAGCCGCAGATCTTGCAGCGCCAGACTTTTTTCCCTCCTTTCGGCTGTTCGGGCTTCGGCTTTATGTTGGCGTGGTAATAAGCGTAGCTCAAGGGCTCAGTTTCGGACAGGTTACCGCTCTCCTCGACCAATCCTATGAACATCAGATGCGTTCCGAGGTCTATGACTTGCTTTACGCTGCAGCCAAGGTAAGCGCAAACATTCTTCGTCAGGTAAACGACGCCGTTCTTGGCCCTCGCCGTCTCAAAGCCTTTGAACTTGTCAGCGTCCTTGCTGCTCTGGAAACCGAAGTTCTTGATCAGGTCGAAATCGGCGGTAATGTCGAGCATGCTTATGGTGAAGACGCCGCTGGCTTCTATCGAGCCGGCGGTGTAGTTCATTTTGTTGACCGTAAGCGAGACCATGGTCGGCGTGACAGTGACCTGGCAGGCGGTGTTGACGATGCAGCCGACATCGCGGCCGGATCCGTCCTTCGTCGCGGCCACGAAGAGACCGTAGGTGATCTTGGCAAGGGGGTCTAGGGGCATAAGTTCCTCAGTTTTTGGCCTGACACTTCGGGCAGGTGAAATAGACTTTCAGTTCGTAACCGTCCACGCGCGTCGCCAGCTTCGCCTCTAAGGCCTCTTTGCTCTGCAGGGGCGGTACGTCATAGACCTTGCCGCAAACAGTGCAAACAAGGTGGTCGTGGGGCTCCACAAAGCCATCGTAGCGGTCGGGAGCGTCCTCCATCGGGATCCTGCGGACCTTTTTCTCGTCGCAAAGCGCCTTTAAGTTGCGGTAAACCGTGCCCAAAGCCAGGGCAGGCATCCTCTGCCTGGCTCTAATCAGTATCTCGTCAGCGGTCGGATGGAACCTCTGGGCGCGCAAAACTCCAAGTATGACTTCTTTCTGTCTGCTCATAACAAAATAGGAATGATTATCACTTTCATTATAAGGTTTGGCAGGAATAAAGTCAAGGCAGCGCTTCCCTATTTTGCATAGATCTCAAGTTCAGCCACATGGCCGGCCGGGTTGTCGGTGTTCTTGTCGATCCTGATCATAACATAGCGGGCTTTGACAGGCTCAACCGTTATCTCATCGCCTTCCTTGACAGCGAGGCAGTCATCCTTGCCGCCGATCTCCGTCCAGGAGTGCAGGTCAGACGAAACAAGATAGCGGTAGCTGTAGCGGCGCTGGCCGTCGTGGAAGAAATACGCGTGTAGCCTGGAGAATTCCGTCTCTTCGCCGAGGTCGATGATGGCCCACTGCGGATGCGGCGGCGCGCCGCTCCACATCGAGACGGAGCAGTCCGTTTCGCCATCCACCAACTGGTATTCCGTGGGAGTTTCCGAAGGCGAGGTGAAGACCGGGCAGTTATAGGCGAGGTTGCCGACTTTGCCGGGCAGCCTCGGGATGCCCTGGTGCCAGCAGTCTCTTTCCGTCAGCAGCGTGCATTCGTAAATGCGGTTCACTTTGCCTTCGAAAGTCACTCTCACTTTCTTTATCTGCGTTTGCTTGAAAGTGCAGACGAAAAGCTTTCCGTGTATAGGCAGTTCCGGCGCGGCGGAGTCGCCGACCAGCATTTCTTCGCCGTCCGCCTTCGTCACATAAATTTTGGCTTTGGCTTCCGCGATGTTGTTGCCGAAAAGTTTTACGCAGTAAGCCTGGGTGGGCTCGTCAAGGTTGCATTCGAACCAGGGCTCCTTATCATCAGAAGCCGGGCGCCAGAATTTCGGCGTATTGTCGTTGGCGATGCCGTCGTTCAGGGCCTTGTAGTCGCAGTTGCTGTCCGTAGAGGAAGCAAGGATCGGCAGGAAGGTCATCAAGCCTTCCTGGCTCTTCAATTGCTGGTCCCTGATCTGGCGCTCGTCGAAAGTCTGCAGGCTCTTTTCCGGGAAGCATTCCCAGAGCGGTGTGAAAGCGTTTTCCTTCCGCCATTTGTCGAAGTGTTTGGCGTATTCCCTGATGAACCACTTGACGGTCGTATTGTAAGTCTCGACCGGCTTGGGCGAGCGCTTGAAATCCATGATGACTTCGCGGGTAGAAAGCGGGATCTCAACGTAGTTGTCAGGGCCTATCGCGGCCGGCCTTCCGTCCACGGAAACGCTCGCTCTCAAGGCGAAATACGGGACCTTGATGAAGACTTTCCTCGGCTTGCCCCAGACGCCGCCCTCAGAATCAAGCTTGATATCGACTTTCAGGCCTTCGGGCGTTCCCTTCGCGACCAGATCGACGTTGCCGAACTGCGTGTCGAAGCGCCTGGCCACGATCTCTTTCCCAGGCAACGTCCAGGCGGGCGCCACGGCGGACAAGAGGTAGAGGTTGCTGACTTCGTCTTCCCTGACCAGCATGTTGCGGATAAGGGAGACGTATTTCACATGGCCCCAGCCGTGGGGCGAGAAGTTGCCGCCGAAGTCGCGGTTGTTCCAGGGGTCCAGGCAGAATTCGAAGAAAGCGTGCGTTGAGGAAGTGTGCAGCAAAACTCCGTAAAGGTCCTTTATTACGTTTTCGTCGCGGCCCATGTAAAGGTCCGCCATAGAAGCCTTCATAGTGTTGTAGTGGTGCAGCGAGTTGCAGCCAAGGGCGTTGAACATGATAAGCCCTTCGTCGCTCCAGTCCACGTTCCTGATGTAGTCTATGGTCCTTTTGACGCGCTCGTCATGGCTTCCCATAACGAAAGTCGGATAACTCGCCTCCATGTTGCCCCAGTGCGCGCCGCTCTTTCCCGTATCGATGCCGGGAGGAATGAAGCCGTTGGTGGCGATGGCGACGTTGACGTGGTACATCATGTTGGAAATGAAATTGTCGGCGTAGGCGCGGTATTTCTTCGACTCTTCTTCCTCTCCGCGCTCCTTGGCGCAGGAGGCCATCATCTCAAAGGCTTTGGCATTGTAAAAATTGTGCGCTGTGTAGTGGCCGGTGATGCCCTCGTTGTCGTAGGGGCCCATGGCCGGCATCAGTTTCAAGGGATCGTTGGCTATGACGTTCGTGACGTAGTTGAAGTTCTTGACGAGCCTGGGCCACATCCTGTCAAGGTATTCCCAATCCTTCGTCTTGTAGTACCACATGAGGATGGCGTAGGGCCCGATGTTTTCCTGGTCGTTGAAAAAGCGTCCGTCGTCATGCTGAGTCTTCTCGTAGTAAGTGGCGACCTTCTTGCCTTCCTCGGGGAATCCCGCGAAGAGCCAGGACCAGCTGAAATACATGGAGTCCCTGGGGAAGAAACCGGTGTACTGCATTTCGTTGACGCCCTGGGAATAGTAGCCGTTGCCTTCGTCGTCGCGGGCTATCGCCATGTTGATGAGGCTG
>JAFYIM010000048.1 GCA_017538635.1 bacterium | reverse complement strand
TAGTTCTTGGTGTAGATGGCGACCGGCATGTGCTCGTAATCGTCTCTTTCCAGAGCTTCCAGATAAGAAACTTTGATATGGATATTGTCGGAGATCTCCAGAAGCGTCAGCTTCTTCTCCTCTCTTTTCGCTTTCAGCTGCTCCCCTATTCCTGGAGGCATCACGGTCTGCATTTCTTCGTTATTACGGTCACTCATCTTCCGCTATCTCTTCTTCATTGTTTTCGTTTTCGTCGAACATTTCCGTCTGCTCGCCTTCCTCATAACCTATTCCCTCTTCAGGCGGCCAGCTCTCGACCAGGATGTCCCTCGGCTTGGAGCCGTTTCTCGGACCCACGACCTTCAGCTTCTCCATCGTGTCGATCATCCTGGCAGCCCTGGCGTAGCCCACGGACAGCACGCGCTGCAGGTATGAGGCGCTGGCGTTCCCGGAACTCAAGACGTACTGGATGGCTTCGTCGAGCTTAGGATCGTAATCGATCTCGCCGTCCATAAGGTCATCCTCTTTGCCTTCCATGAAGTCAACGTAAGAGGGTTCCCTCTGTTCACGGACAAAATCAGTCACGCGCTTAACTTCATCCTCCGAAACGAAGGCGCCCTGTATGCGCAGCGTTCTGTTGTAAGTCTGGGATCTCACCAGCATGTCGCCCATGCCCAAAAGCTTCTCGCTTCCCATCTCGTCAAGAATGACGCGGGAGTCGATTCCCGAGGTGGTCTTGAAGGCGATGCGGGCGGGAATATTTGCTTTAATAGTGCCCGTGATGACGTTGGTCGAAGGACGCTGCGTGGCAAGCACCATGTGTATGCCGGCGGCTCTGGCCAGCTGCGCCAGACGCTGGATCTTCTTTTCGATGTTGTCGCCCTGCGTCAGCATCAGGTCAGCCAGTTCGTCAACTACCAGCACAATATAAGGCAAAAAGTTCGGCACGTCGTATTCCTGGTTGCCGTGCTGGATCTTCAAAGGCTTGGGATCAATGGCGCGCTGCTGGTTGAAAGAGCCGATCTCCCTGACGCCGGCCCGGGCGAAGAACTTGTAGCGGCGCTCCATCTCCACGATCAGCCAGTCGAGGGCGTCCGGAACTTTCTCCAGATCAGTCAGGATAGGCACCAGAAGATGGGGAATGTCGTGATAAAGCGTCATCTCCACCGTCTTGGGGTCAACCAAAATAAGCTTCAGTTCGTCCGGACGGAAGCGGAACAGAAGGCTCATAAGGATCGTGTTAATGCAAACGGATTTGCCCGAACCGGTGGCGCCGGCCACCAGAAGGTGCGGCGTCTTGGCCAGGTCTTCCAGGAACGTCTCGCCATCCAGCATCTGCCCCAGAGCCATCATAAGCTTCATCTTCTTGCTCTTTTCCTTGTACTCCTGGGTAGTGCAGAGCTGGGAGAAGAAAACGTTGCGTCTTGTGCCGTTCGGTATCTCCACACCGACAGCGTCGCGTCCGGGAATAGGCGCAACGATACGGATGGAAGTCGCTTTCATCGACATGGCGATCTCGTTTTCCAAGGCCGTTATGCGGTTCACCTTGACGCCCGGGCAGGGATGCACCTCGTAACAGGTGATCGTCGGGCCGCAGATGACTTTCCCGATATCGGCTTCCACGCCGTACTGTCTGAAAACATCGGCCAATATCTTCGCCTTCGCCTTGGCCTCGCCCTCAAGTTCGCGCATGTCCGTAGAGTCCGGCATGTCCAAGAGTTCGACGTCCGGCAGCTCGTAAGGCGGCAGGTCGCTCTCATCCGCCGTCATGATCATCGGCACTGGCTTCTCCTCCGGTTCGGGAGGAGGAGTGGGCTTTTTAGGCGCGGGTTTCGGCGTAAACTTCGGCTGCGGAATGGAAACTTCGACTTCTTCCGGCTTTATTCTCTTGGGAGGCTCCGCCTCTTCCTCATCGTCAAGCTCCTCCTGCAGCTTTTTGGCGGTGATTGCGCGGAAAAGCGCGACTATCCAGCCGCAGACTTTGCAGACGCAAAACCACAAAAATTTCAGAATGGAAGCAAGGTTCTTGTCGAAGAGCAGCGTCAGGGCGCCAATTAGGATCGCCGTGAAAATTATGGACGTCCCCGCTTCCCCGAAAAAGGTCGTGAAGAAACCGCCGATAGCTTTTCCTATAAGCCCGCCGCCCGAAGGGATGTCGAGCTTTTTCACGCTTTCCGGACGGATCATGTACAGAAGCACGCTCGCGGAGACAAGGCTTACGACGAACATCACCGCCCGCAAAACGATGATCTTAATGGGCAGCCATTCCTTGGAGCGGAAAACGACGATCGCCAAAGCCACACAGGCCAATATCAGAAAATAGAAGCCGTAGCCGAAAGCCTGGTAAAAGAAAAACGAGACCCAGGCCCCGATGAGGCCTACGGCGTTAGATTCCGCGTTAGTCTCGAGCCCGTGGTACGTTCCTAAGGATACGGTCAGCAAGATCGCTATGACGAAAAGCGAAAAAGCGCAGAATTCCCGCGTCCTGTCGGAAACGAAATTTTCCAGTTTTTCTTTTGTCTCATTACGCATATATGATATTTTAGCAAAAAAACCAATATATAAAAAAGGAGCGGCTTTTGCCGCTCCTTTTTTCACCAGTTGAAGGTGGGATTCAGATCCAGTTCCTTCTCCTCGCGCAATGGCTGGTTCCAGGGGATCGCGCTGTCGTCTTCCGCGTTGCGGGGATCAAGCGCTTCGCATCCTGTGATGATGAGGCTTAATACAAGCAGGAAGAAGAGGAAGAAGAATCTTGTCATCAGTCGTTCTTGAGACCGACTTCGTTGTTGACCTTGTCGCCCTTCTGGATGGTCTGGCCGGAAACGAGATCCTTGGTCTCGGCGCCGCAGAGGTTCTCCTGGTCGTCATAGATACGGACGACTTTCAGGGTGCCGACGTAGGTCGTGCCGCGGGTCACTTTCAGTTCCTGACCGACAGGCAGCCCGGCGGCTTTGCCGACGGAGAGAATGTAGGAGGCGGGATAGTCGGGACCGGCAGGGTTGACTTCCAGGACTTCACCGGCGAAGACCGGGGCTTCTTCCAAGGTGAGGCCGTGCTCAAGCAGGTTCATCTTGAAGCTGTTGGCCTGCTTTTCAGCGGCTTCCTGAGCTTCCTTGGCAGCAGCGAC
>JAFYIM010000005.1 GCA_017538635.1 bacterium | reverse complement strand
GTCTTCACTTTCTGCCAGACTTCCTCTTCCGAATCGGAAAGGTAGATGCAGTTGCCAAGCGACTTGCTCATTTTCGCTTTGCCGTCCGTTCCGGGAAGCCTCAGGCAGGCGGCGTTGCTGGGAAGAAGTATTTCCGGCAGAACAAGCGTCTCGCCGTAGATGGCGTTGAACTTCTCAACTATGTCCCTGGTCTGCTCCAGCATAGGCTTCTGGTCTTCGCCGGCCGGGACCGTCGTGGCCTTGAAAGCCGTGATGTCGGCGGCCTGGCTCACGGGGTAAGTCAGGAAGCCAATCGGTATGCTGTCCTCGAAGCCTCGCATCTTTATTTCCGCTTTCAAAGTGGGATTGCGCTTCAGCCAGGCTTCGGAAAAGAGGTCCATGTAATAGAAGCACAGTTCGCAGAGAGCCGAGACCTGGGACTGGATGAAGATGTTGGATATCTTGGGATCTATTCCGCAGGAGAGGTAGTCCAGGGCGACGTTCAGAACGTTCTCCCTGACTTTCTCGGGATGCTCGGCGTTGTCAGTCAGAGCCTGGGCGTCCGCGATCATGATGTATATTTCGTCGTAAAGGCCGGAATTCTGCAGCTCCACGCGGCGGCGGAGGCTGCCGACGTAATGGCCGATGTGCAGTCTGCCCGTCGGTCTGTCGCCTGTCAAGATTATTTTTTTCGTCATAGTTTTCCTTTTTGGCTTTCCAGCTGCTGAAGATGCGTCAGCCTGTCTTCCATGGAATTACTCCATTTCGTCATAGAAGGCCACGAGCTTGCTGCTTCTCAAGGGGTTTTTCAGTTTCTTCAAAGCCTTGGACTCGATCTGGCGTACGCGTTCGCGGGTGACCGCAAAGACCTTGCCTACTTCTTCCAGCGTCTTGGGCGGGCCGTATTTTCCAGACAGGCCGAAGCGCAGCTGGATGACTTTGCGCTCCCTGTCGGAAAGCTGGTTCAAAGCCTCGTTGATCTTCTCGTTCAGAAGCTTGTTGTTGGCGGCGAGAATGGGGTTCTCGGCGCTCTTGTCTTCGATGAAGTCGCCGAAAGTAGAATCGTTGCCTTCGCCGACCGGCGTCTGCAAAGAGATCGGCTGCTGGGCCATCTTCAGGATGCTCTGGACTTTCTGGACGGGCACGCCGATGTCGTTGGAGATCTCGTCCGGGGAAGGTTCGGAGCCGTTCTGCTGGACCAGCTTCTTGGTCGAGCGGCGCATCTTGTTGATCGTTTCGATCATGTGCACCGGAATGCGGATGGTGCGGGCATGGTCGGCGATGGCGCGCGTAATGGACTGCCTGATCCACCAGGTGGCGTAGGTGGAGAACTTGAAGCTTCTCTCATGGTCGAATTTGTCGACCGCCTTCATAAGGCCGGTGTTGCCTTCCTGGATCAGATCGAGGAAGTCAAGGCCGTGGTTCATGTATTTCTTCGCAATGGAGACGACGAGCCTGAGGTTCGCCAAAACCATCTTGTTCTTTTCCTGGCGGGCCTTTTCCGTCCATTTCTCAAGCTGGTCGGCCTTGGAGAGAATATCCTTGGCGGGCATCCGGCACTCGAATTCCTGCATCTGGATCTTCTGCTCTTCCTGGGCGATGCGGCGCCTATTGCGGTCTTTCGTTTCCTTGTCCTCTTCCTGGCGGTTGGCTTCTTTGAGGTCGGCTATGGTCTTTTTCGTCTCGTTGATAGCCTCGCCCATCTTGAGGACGTCTTCGGCGAAATTCTCGATCATGCTGTGCTTGAAGCGCAGCTGCCCAATCAGTTCCGTCATGGTGATGTGGTCTTTGCGGAGCTTTTCGCCCAGGGCCTCGGCGTCCGCTTTGCGGCCGTCGCGCCTGGCTCTGGTCATGCGCATGTAAGTCTGCCTCATGACAAGGTCGAGGGCTCTTATCTCCCTTCTGATCGGGCGCATCTTCTTCACGTAGTTGTCGCGGCTGCCGGCGCTCTTCCTCTCCTCCTCGGAGACGATGTGGTCGAATCGCTCGGAGGCGCCGAGCAGGCTGTTGCAGAGCTCCAGGACGCGCGTGGGCAGATTGCCGAAGCCGCCTACGATCTCCTTGATCTGGCGTTCCGCGTCGCGGATCGTCTTGGCCATGTCCTGCTCCTGCTGCTTGGTCAGAAGCTTGGTGCGGCCCATCTGGCGCAGGTACGTTTTCACGGGGTCGTCGCTGGCGCCTTCCGCTATGCCGATGTCTAGGGAATCGTCAAGCTCTTCTTCGTCCTTGAACTCGATGCCGACTTTCTTTAAGATATCGACCACCTTGTTCTGCAGCTCTTCCACATCGTCCATGCCGACGTCTTCCGGAACGATCGTGGTGAACTGCGTCAGCGTTACGAACTTCGCGCCGTTCTCGTCTTCCATGCAGATCTCGACCAGCTGTCTGGCTAAGGTGCTGGCAAGACTGTTGCCGGTGATGACGATCTCTTCGCTGGCAGGCTTACTGGATGCTCTTCTGCCGCCGGTCTGTTTGAGTTTGGCAAGGTTCCTTTCGGCTTCCTTCCTCTGCTCTTCGGTCGGCTGGGCCTTCTTCACAGGGGCCTTCGCGGCCGGTTTCTTGGGCTCGGGCTTTTTGGCTTCAACTTTGACAACCGGCTTTTTCGCTGGCGCTTTGGGAGCGGGCTTCGCCGCCGGCTTCTTCGCGGGAGC
>JAFYIM010000411.1 GCA_017538635.1 bacterium | reverse complement strand
GCTCTTTTCGTTCTTGTGTTTTGACCGAAGCCCTTTATTTAAGGGCCACGAGGTCGGTCTCGGTCATGAGCTTGATCATTTCCTCGAAGGTTAGTGAAGGCTCCCAGCCGAGTTCTTTGCGGGCTTTGGAGGAGTCGCCAACGAGGCGGTTGAGTTCCACTCTGCGCATGAGGCTCTGGTCGATCTTGACGTAGTCGTGCCAGTCGAGATTAACGTAAGAGAAGGCGATGTCAAGGATATCCTTGACGGAGTGCTCTATGCCCGTGGCGATGACGTAGTCGCTGGGCTTGTCCTGCTGAAGCATGAGCCACATAGCCTTGACGTAGTCTTTGGCGTAGCCCCAGTCGCGCTTGGCTTCGATGTCGCCGAGGACGAGCTCGTTCTGCAGGCCTTTTTTGATGGCAGCTGCGGCAGAAGTGATCTTCCTTGTGACGAACTGCTTTCCTCTTCTCGGGGACTCGTGGTTGTAGAGAATGCCGGAGCAGGAGAAAAGGCCGAGGCGGTCGCGGAAGTTGGCGGTAAGCCAGTGGGCGTAAAGCTTCGCGGTGCCGTACGGCGTGCCGGGACGGAAGGGCGTCTCCTCGTTCTGGGGCTTAGTTTCGGGCTTGCCAAAGAGTTCGGAGGAGGAGGCCTGGTAAAACCTTACGCTTGGTTTTACGCGGCGGATGACTTCCAGAAGCCTGGCAACGCCCAGGGCGTTCACTTCGCCTGTTACGACGGGCTCGTCCCAGGAGAAGGGAATGAAGGAGCAGGCCGCGAAGTTGTAGATCTCGTCCGGCATGATCGATTCGAACATCTTAAGGACGCCCATCTGATCCATCAGGTCGCCCTGAAGGAGATGGACTTTGGGCTTAAGATGTTCGAAATTCTCGTGGAAGTCTTCCGGAGCGTCTCTGTCAACGCCCCAGACTTCGTAGCCCTGTTCAAGCAGCAACTCGGTAAGGTACGAACCGTCCTGACCGTAGATGCCGGTAATGAGCGCTTTTTTTGCCATTAGCGATCCTGATATTGCTTCTTATAGTATTCCCAGTATTCGCCGCTTTTTATCTTTTCCCACCACCAGCGGTTGTTGACATACCAGTCGATGGTCTTGGCGAGGCCTTCCTCGAATTTGACGATGGGCTGCCAGCCGAGGGCTTTCAGCTTGTCGCAGCAAAGGGAGTAGCGCCTGTCGTGGCCCAAGCGGTCCTTGACGAAGGTCTTGAGGCTCTCGGGCTTGTTGAGATGCTTGAAGATGAGGTCCACGACTTCGATGTTCTGGCGCTCGTTGCCGCCGCCGATATTATAGACTTCGCCAATCACGCCTTTGTCGATGACAGTCTGAATGCCGCGGCAATGGTCAAGCGTATGCAGCCAGTCGCGGACGTTCTTGCCGTCGCCGTAAATGGGAACGGGGCGGTCTTCCAGAAGGTTGGTGACGAAGAGCGGGATCATCTTTTCCGGATAATGGTAGATGCCGTAGTTGTTGGAAGCCCTGGTGATGCAGACCGGAACGCCGTAGGTGGCGAAATAGCTGTAAGCAAGCCTGTCGGCGCCCGCTTTGCTGGCGGAATAGGGGTTCCTGGGCATCAGAGGATCCGTCTCCACACTGGAGCGGCCCGGTTCGATGGTGCCGTAAACTTCATCGGTGCAGATCTGGATGAACTTCTTGACGCCGAATTTTCTGGCGGCTTCCAGAAGTACGTAGGTGCCGAAAACGTCGGTGGTGATGAATTCACTTGGATCGCCGATGGAACGGTCCACGTGTGTCTCCGCCGCGAAGTTGACGCAGTAATCGACGCCCTTCTCGAAAAGGGCGTCGACTACCTTGGCGTCGGCGATGTCGGCGTGGACGAAGGAATAACGGGGATTCCCGACGTATTCCTTGACGTTGTCGAGGTTGCCGGCGTAGGTCAGCTTGTCGAGGTTAATGACCTCGGCGTCAGGATAATTGTCCATGATGAAATGGACGAAGTTGGAGCCGATGAAGCCGGCTCCGCCTGTGACTAAATAACGCATAGTTTACACTCTGGGTTTGCTCTTGAACCAAACAGAAACAAGGTACGGGGCGAGGAAGATGGAGGAGAAAGTACCCGCCGTCATACCGACCAGCAAGGCGTAAGCGAAGTCCTTGATCACGTCGCCGCCGAAGAGGAACAGAGAGAGGATCGTGAAGAGCGTCGTCGCGGAAGTCCAGATGGTACGGGACAAAACCTGGTTGACGGAAAGGTCGATGACTTCGTTGAGGCTGAGCTTGCCGACCTGCGGGAGATTTTCCCTGATGCGGTCGTAGACCACGATGGTGTTGTTGATGGAGTAAGCCACAATGGTCAAGAGAGCCGCGATCACGTTAAGACTCATCTGCGGGTAGGTGACGAAGCCGAAGAAGGCCAGAGTCACGAGCACGTCGTGAGTCAGAGCGACGATGGAAGCGAAAGCGAAGCTGACGTTGTGGAATC
>JAFYIM010000410.1 GCA_017538635.1 bacterium | reverse complement strand
GGCGGACAGTCCATCGTGAACTTCGACTACGGCCTGGCTCCCGGCGTCAGGAAGACCTATGCCAAGCAGTATCGCAAGAACATCCTCACTTATATAGAGCTGCTTGACAGCCAGGAAAAGCTGGAAGCCGCGACCAAGGTCGAGGAAGAACTGAAAGAGCAGGGCCTCATGGCTTCCATGGAAAAAGGCGAAGCCTACACCGACAAAGAGAGAGAGGCGCTCATGGCCGCCGGATTGCCGGAAGAGGAAGTCAGGAAAGCCCAGGCCTTCGCCGCCAAGAAAGCTCTGAAAGAAACCGATAAGGAAACTTACCAGGCGGTGGAAGCTCTCATTCACAACCTCAACACCATGCACTCCCGCGCCGGCGCGCAGACGCCGTTCTCATCCGTGAACTACGGCATGGACACTTCCGCGGAAGGCCGCATGGTCGTAAGGAACATGCTGCTCGCTACGGAAGCCGGACTTGGACACGGCGAAACGCCCATCTTCCCCATCCAGATCTTCCGCGTCAAGGAAGGTATCAACTACAACGAAGGCGAGCCGAACTACGATCTTTTCAAACTGGCTTGCCGCGTCAGCGCCAAGCGCCTCTTCCCGAACTTCTCCTTCCAGGATGCGCCCTTCAACAAGGCCTTCTATAAGGAAGGACATCCCGAGACCGAGATCGCTTACATGGGCTGCCGCACCCGAGTCATCAGCAACGTGCACGATCCTTCCAAAGCCATTTCCAACGGCCGCGGCAACCTTTCCTTCACGACCATCAATCTGCCCAGGCTCGCTATCCTTGCGCACGGCAACACCGATCTGTTCTTCCAGTCATTGGACCGCAAGATCGACCTGGTCATCGATCAATTGCTCTCCCGTTTCGCCATCCAGTGCCACAAGAAAGTCAGGAACTTCCCGTTCCTGATGGGCGCGGGAGTTTGGCTTGATTCCGAAAAGCTCGGACCTGACGACGAGGTCGGCGAAGTCTTAAAGCACGGCACGCTCTCCTGCGGCTTCATCGGCCTGGCGGAAACCTTGAAGAGTCTGATCGGCGAGCATCACGGCGAATCCGTGAAAGCACAGAACCTGGGCCTTGAGATCATCGGCCATATGCGCGACAGAATGGACCAGGCGAGCAAAGAGACCGGCTTGAACTTCTCGCTTCTTGCTACGCCCGCTGAAGGTCTGAGCGGCCGCTTCGTGAAAATGGACCGTAAGCGCTTCGGCGTCATGCCCGGCATCACGGACCACGAGTTCTACACCAACAGCTTCCACATTCCCGTTTACTTCCCGATCAGCGCCCGCGACAAGATCAGACTCGAAGCTCCTTATCACAATCTCACCAACGCCGGCCACATCACCTACGTCGAATTAGACGGCGATCCGACCCAGAATCTGGAAGCCTTCGAGAAGATCATCCGCATGATGCACGACTACGGCGTGGGCTACGGCAGTGTCAACCACGCGGTGGACAGAGACCCGGTCTGCGGCTTCAACGGCATCATCGGCGACACCTGTCCGCACTGCGGCAGAAAAGAAGAGGACGGGCTCGGCAACTTCCAGCGCATCCGCCGCATCACCGGCTACCTGGTGGGAACGCTTGACCGCTTCAACAACGCCAAGCGCGCCGAGGTCGAGGAACGCGTCAAACACAACGTCTGACGATCATGAAATTTCGCTTGGCCGGATTTCTTTCCGAATCGATAACGGACGGGACGGGCTTTCGGGCAGTGGTCTTTTTCCAAGGCTGCCTGAGAGCCTGCCCCGGCTGTCAGAATCCGCAGACGCACGACCCGATGGGCGGAACGGAAGCGGATACGGAAGAGATAGTGAAAAAGATCTTGTCCGATCCTTACCTCGACGGCGTGACGCTTTCCGGCGGCGAGCCTTTCTTCCAGCCCGAGGCCGCGGCTGAGATAGCGGAGAAAGTGAAAGCTAGCGGCAAGAACGTCTGGGCTTTCACAGGGAATACGTACGAGGAGATCCAAAAAGGGATAGAGGAAGGGAACAGCGCTTGGAAAAGACTTTTGAACACCATAGACGTTTTGGTGGACGGTCCCTTTATCCTGGCGGAGAAAAGCCTGGAACTTAAATTCCGGGGAAGCCGGAACCAGAGGATACTGAAACTCGAGAACGGACTCGTAACAGGACGACTTGATCAGTAAAAGAAAAACGGCTCTCAAATGAGAGCCGTTTTTTTATGCGCGAAAACAAGTGGCGCATCGTTAAAGCTTCAGAACGCCTTCGAATTCCTCTTCGTTTTGTCCGGCGTCAATGAAGCCCAGGTCAAGCTGGACTTTGTCTCCTTTCAGAAGACTGTAGAAGTAAGTGCGGAGATTGCGCGCGTCGCTTTCGTTTTCAGTTAGGTTGTAGAAGTAGCGGGTCACGCCTTCGTCGTTAGTGACAGCCAAACGCAGGTAAGTGGCCTTCACGGTCTTGTTGCCGAAGACGCCTTTTTCCGTGCGGTCCATTTCCATTATCTGTTTGTCAACCAAAGTGCCGACGTAATATTTTCTGGCGGAAGCGAGATCGTCTTTGGTAAGCGAAGAGGTGGCGCAGCCGCAGAGCGCGAGGGCCGCGAGCAAAAGACTCAAAACACAATTAAGTTTCATATGACGCTTTCTCCTTAAATTAAAAATAAGGCTGCGGACGTGACCGCCCGCAGCGCTTATTTTGCCAAAAGACAAATTACTTGCCGAGCAGAGCGGAGCTGGCTTTGAACTTGACCACGGTCTTGGCCGCGATCTTGATCTGTTCTTTGGTCTTGGGGTTGATGCCCTTGCGAGCTTTGCGCTTGCTGGTGGCGAAGGTGCCGAAGCCGACAATAGCGACTTTGCCGCCCTTCTTCAGGGTTTTCTGGACGGAGCCGAGGACGGCGCCGACAGCGGCGGTGGCCTGTTTCTTCGTCAAACCGGTAGCGGCGACGACGTCTTCCACGAGCAGACCCTTGTTCAGGTTTTCAGCTTTTTTGGTAGCCATAGTAAATCTCCTACAGATTTTTGGGTTTGATTTTTTTGTGCCGCCTAGTCAAACCATTAGACAAGGCGCGCAAAAAAGTAATTAAAAAATTTAACTGGCGTAATTATACATAAAATCAAGGCTTTATGTCAATATCTCGTCCGCCATCCCTTTGCCAAGGCGGAATTGGGCAGGATCTGAAGGCTGAAACGGCGATAAACACAAGAAAAACAGCACCGAACTTGTCGGCATATGGCAAAGAAAGGGGCGTTTTTGATAAAATAAGCAATATGATACGAATATGGAGGAATTACATGATCGCAAGCCGAGGAATTGCTACAAAAAAACCGGGAGGCGTGGCGCTTCTTGCCGTGCTCACCGTTTTGACGGTCCTTTCGCTTTTGGCGGCGACATTTTCAGCTTTCATGACTATGGAAAGCCAGACCAGCGTCACTACGCTGGCCAAATCGCAGTCGGACCTTCTTGCTCAGTCTGCTTTAGAGCATGCTTTGAGCGTTCTTCGCCAAGACGTCTATGCGTCGCCGGGCTGGGATTCGGAAGACGAGCCCTGGTGCAAAGAATTTCAGGCCGACCCCAAATCGCCGAACAAGGTGAACATTTCAGACGCGCTTTCCCGTTCGCCCTCCAAAGACCTTCCCGCTGTTCCGCCATCCCGCTGGTTTTATGTCAAGGATAATGCCGGAAACATTCAGGGACGTTATGCGATCGCGGTCGAGGACGAAGCTTCGAAAATAAACGTCAACATCGCTTCTGCAACGATCGACAACGAACAGAACGAGGGTTTCTCCACCAGGGAAGTAATGTTATCCGACGGTTCGAACAGAGAAGGCAGAGGGCTGCCGCTTTCAAAGGAAGCCACGCAGAAACTCATAAAGTACCGTTACGGCCGCGACGGCAAACCGGGACAAGCCAACGTTGACGACAACTACAATCTGCCCCTCTATGCGAGCGACAAGATCGACAACAACGCCAACCAGAAAGTTGACGAAGCCGGCGAAGGTCTCGACGAAGCGGAAGAATTCATGCCGGACCGCCCGCGCTGGGACGACATGGCCTTCACTTCCATGCAGGACGTCATAGACATCTGCATGCCTGGCCAGCGCAGCGCGGCCACGGAGTGGATCAAGCATCTGGGCACGACGTACACGCACACGAGGGACATGTACGTTGACAGCACGTCGAAAATTTACAACCGCGTGAACATCAATGTGGCGGAGCGCGAACAGATCAGAAGGATCTTCAGGCGCGCCAACTCCGACTACAAATTCGAGCCTTCGACCATCGCATTGCAGAGCTTAGTCGCCAACGTCATCGACTACCGCGACGAGAACCACGTGCTCACGACCGTCGGCAACGAGTACGGCGTGGAAGCCGTGACCTTCAACGAGATCATGGCGAACGACGGCTCCTACAGTTTCGAAGCGGACCGTATTCTTTTGGGCAGCGATCCGACGGACAACGCGCATCTCTTCTCCAAGTGGTACAACTACAACGGCGGAAGCTTAACTTACGCTTTCCCGATCGAAAGCAAGTCGAGCTCCAGCGGCGGATCGGTCGATTACTTCGGCAAAAAGGAAAGTTTTCCTTCCGGCTACAAGGTTAAATTAGGCAGCGATCCCAGGAGAGCGGCGTACAATACGCTTTGGCGCAATTTCAAAAAGCTCATGAACCGCAAGTGGGGCGGCATCCCCAACGGTCTTCTGAAAGGCGGCACGCTTATTTTGTACAGCGTCGCTAAGAACGAGAAACTCGGCTACTATCCGATCATAGACAACAACGGCGATAACTTGCACATAGGCTGCGGAACGACGCTCGCTAAAGCTGACCACTTCACCAACGACAATCTCTACGCCTGCCTATACACCGGCTGGAGCTGGGAATGCGGGCACGCCGGCGTTATTTCGATCGTTCCCAGAGCCCAGGACATCTGGGCCTTCCCGACGCAGATCCAGGACGAGATCAGGCCGCCCAAGGATCTCTACTACTACGCTTTCATCGGCGACCAGAACTTCACCGGTTCTTTCGGCACGAGCGGCGACCAGGTCATGACGAAAGTAATTGGCAAGAGCTTCACCGTACCCTGGAAGGGCTTCAACGAATTTATGGACCTGGACGGCGATCCGAAAAAATATTCCGAGACCAGGATGGTCGAACTCAGGAAGGAAGACCTTAAGGGCAGCGAGATGAAGATGCCGGGCGGCGAAGACCGGGTGTGGATGAAACGCTATCCTTACAAGGACGGCGACGCTGTCAGAGCAGTGGACGGGCTTCTGCCACTCGTCGTATCCACCGCCAAGACGACGGGACTCAGGAACGGCGCCTCGACGTCCTCCGCAACATTGGGAAAAACCAAAAACGTCTTCGACGTCGTTTACATCCAGCGCCCCGACGTGGTGGAGCTGATCAACATCAGCGACAGGGATATTTCTCTTCGCAACTGGCGCGTCGTCATCAACACCGGCGACTACGCCGACCAGATCGCCATCATCGAGAGCGCTCCGCACTTCAACTCCAGGATCGGCAGCCTCTACGATGACCCGAACCCGGTCATCCCGGCTAACGGCTACTTCTACCTGACGAACAACCGCCACGTCTTCGACTACACTTTCGGCGCCAGCAAGAACGGCGTGTGGGGCGACAACGTCAAGGAGTCGTATCCCTGCTACGAACTGCCCGACGTTTTGTGGGGCGTGCGTTACAAGATCTCCCGTGTCAGCGGCGACAAGCTCTGGCTCTCCGGCGCGAACTGGAAGCACGATCAGATGAAGTATGAGATCATCGAGATCCACAGCCCCAGGAGCGAATCCGGCCGCAACGGCGTGACCGGCATCAGAAAATCCGTGCACTACAGCGGCAGCAACTGGATCCAGGCACAGCCCGGCATCAGCTGGACCGTGGACGGCGCCAGGAGCGGCGACGACGCCATGTTCTTAGGCATCCCCAGGGAAGGCGGCTTCCTCTCCATGACCATGAAGAACGAGTACGGCCAGATCGCGGCCCGTACCGTCGAATACGGAACTTTGAAGCCCAACGAACTGACATGCTCAACGCAGAAGGACGACCCGACGCACTACACCTGGGTGAAGACTACGAAGCCGACGATCGGCGGCACCTTAAGGGAAGCGGAGAACCACAACGTCCGCACCAGGGCTGAGAGCAGGGCTTACGTCAAGAACTCTCCTTACGCCACGGTCGGCGAATTAAGGAAAGTCAGGCGTTCTGGCGACTGGGAAAACATCGGCACCGGCAACAAGACCCAGGAAGCGAACCGCTACATGCAGGCCATCGCCAAGAGCTTCACCACCTACGGCGTCAGAATGGACGCGGAGGAGGAAGGCGCCCATTTG
>JAFYIM010000409.1 GCA_017538635.1 bacterium | reverse complement strand
GGATATAGGTCGATTTGCCGGCCATGTTAGGCCCTGTCAGAAGCACGATCTGGTCGCTGGTGGTGTTGAGGAACGTGTCGTTCGGGACGAAACGTTTGTCCGGCAGCAGACGCTCAACGACCGGATGGCGCCCTTTCTTGATAACGAGCCTGGTGTCGGTAAAGATCTTCGGCCTTCTGTAATCTCGCTGCAAAGAGATCCAGGACAGAGACTGGAAGACGTCGAGGGAAGCGACCGCGGCCGCGCTCTCCTGGATCCTCTGGTGATTCTTCAGAACTTCCTGGCGCAGTTCCTGGAAAAGCTCTCCTTCAAGTTCCAGCGCACGCTCCTCCGCATGCAGGATGCGGTTCTCAAGTTCCTTCAGCTCCGGCGTGATGAAGCGTTCGCCGTTTACGACCGTCTGCTTCCTGATATATTCCTCGGGCACCTGGTCCAGGTACGACCTGGAGACTTCGATGTAGTAGCCGAACACTTTCGTATATCCGACCTTCAGTTTCTTTATGCCGGTCTTCTGGGATTCTTTGTTCTGAAGTTCTGCAATGTAATTCTTGGTGTTGGTGGACAGCTCCCTTACTTCGTCAAGCTCCGCATTGTAACCGTCCCTTATGATGCCGCCGTCAGTAAGGCGCAAGGGAGGGTCGTCGGAAAGCGCGCGGTCAAGCAGTTCCGTCAATTCCGGCAGGGGCGTCAGTTTTTCGCAGATGTCCTCCAAAAGCGCGTAGCGGTCTTCATTGGGGAAAAGCTCTTCGGAGCGCGCCTTCGCCAGCGACTCCATGACGTATCCTCGCAAAGCCGGCAACTGGTGCAGGCAGTAGCGCAGAGCCAAAAGATCCCTCGGCGTTCCGTAGCCGGTAGAGAGCCTGCTGACAAGCTTCTCAAGGTCGCCGAAATTCTTCAGGGTCTCCTTTATCTCCATTAATTCGCCCTGGCGCGACATCAGAAGCTCGATGGCGTCGTAGCGTGCCTCAATCTGCTGTTTTTCCACCAGGGGCGCCAGAAGGAAGGAGCGCAGCATCCTGGAGCCCATGGGCGTCGCGGTCTCGTCCAGCACGGAGAAAAGCGTGCCTTCCGTTCCGCCTTCGCGCATGGAGCGAACCAATTCCAAATTTCTCCTGGTGTGCTCGCCCAGACGCATAAAATTCGACTTCTCGTAATACCTCAGCCCCATGATGTGGTCGAGGGGCAGCATGGCGAAATTCTCTTTGATGTAGCGGAGCGCAGCGCCCGCGCACATCACGCCGCAAACTTTGTCGGCGCAGCCGAAGCCGTCCAGCGAAGCGACCTGGAAATGCGACAGCAGCACGTTGCAGCCGTCGTCGAAATAAAGATCGTCGATCCCCATGACCAAGGCATTCTGGATGCCGCTCAAAGCCGGCTGCCATATGCTTTCCCCACTTTCCGGGTAAATGATCTCCGTCGGCTGCAGGCGGCGCAGTTCTTCCACAGCCTCCTCGCAGGAATTCATTTCCGTCATCTCGAAACTGCCGGTGGCCACGTCCAAGAAAGCGGCGCCGAAAACTTCCCTGCCCTTCGATTTGACGAAGCAGACGGTCGCCAGGAAATTGTTCCCCTGCTTCGAAGCCTGTTCGTCGTCCAGATTTGTGGAGGGCGTAACGATCCTGGTGATCTCTCTTTTCACCAACCCTTTCGCTTTCTTGGGATCTTCCATCTGATCGCAGACCGCCACTCTGCGCCGCATTTTGACGAGCTTATTGATAT
>JAFYIM010000408.1 GCA_017538635.1 bacterium | reverse complement strand
CATTTCCCTGGTGTACTCCGGGAAAGCGCCCCAGAGCATGACGCGGTAGCCGTTCTCAAGAAGGGTGAGCGCGATGGCGGTTCCCCAGGCGCCGTCTCCTATTACGGAGACCTTCATGCCTTTCTGCGGTTTGGTGTAGTCGATCATAGTTTTAATTATTTTTTGTTGAGTAGGTAACGCAGCAGTCCTGCGCTTCCCACAAGGTAACGCTTTCAAGATTTATTCCGTCTCCGGTTTTCGCAATGGGAGATTCCAGTTCGTCGTAGATCCACTTCGCGACCGCTTCGCAAGTCGCGTTTCCCGAAAAGGCGGGAATATCGTTCAGGTTGGCGTGGTCAAGCTTGGAGAGAACGAGTTTGTCTATCAGCTTTTTCAGCTCCTCGAAATCGACGACCATGGCGCAGTCATTGAGCGCTTCGGAAGAGACGCAGACGACGAGCTTCCAGTTGTGGCCGTGAAGCGGCTCCGTGCAGCCGTTTTTGAATCTGACGGCGTGGGCCGCGCTGAAATTAGATTTGACTTTGAGCTGATACATGCTTATTTCGCGGCGAAAAGGTTCAGCTTTCCGCCGGTTAGGATCGTTTCGATATCTTTTGCGGTGAGGGAATGGGAGAGAGTTATTTCTTTTCCGTCTTCAGTCGTTGCGCTTAATGGCTGCCCAACCTTTAGCTGAGATCTCACGTCCTTGATCATGACTTTTTCGGAAGCTCTCAATTTCTCGAGATCATCTTCTTTTACGGTGAGAGGCAATATGCCGAAGTTTATGAGGTTGGCGGAATGTATCCTCTCGAAGGAAAGCGCGATGACCGCCTTGACGCCAAGGTACATTGGGCAGATGGCGGCATGCTCTCTGGAACTTCCCTGGCCGTAGGATAGGCCGGCCAGGATTATTCCGTGGCGGCCGGAATTTTTGACTTTCAAGGCTCTTTCGTAGAAAGACTCTTTGCTTTCCTCGTTGAAGCAGTTGAAGACGTATTTGGCGTATTCCCTGATGTTGGACCTGAACTTCATGAAAGCGCCGGCCGGCATGATGTGGTCGGTCGTTATCTTGTCGCCGAGTTTGATAAGGATCTCGCCGTCGATGTTTTCCGGCAGGGGAGAGTTCTTGGGCGGTTCGCCGATAGTAGAGGCTCTTCTGATTTCCGGCCTTCTTCTGGGAGGCGGAACCACGAGCCAATCGTCGTGGTCGTAATGTACAGGCTCTTCGATCTGGGGATAATTGATGACGTCCTGTTTCCTGGGATCGACTATCTCGCCGCAGATGGCCGCCATCACGGCTGTCTCGGGGCTGGCTAGAAATACCAAGTCATTCGGAGTTCCCGTACGGCCGGAGAAGTTGCGGTTGAAAGTTCTGACGGAAACGATTCCTTCGGCGGGGGAACAGCCCTGACCGATGCAGGGGCCGCAGGCCGATTCCAAGATCCTCGCGCCGGCAGTAAGGAAAGTCGAAAGCGAGCCGTCGCGGTCGATCATCTGCATGACCTGCCGGCTTCCGGGCGCGATAAGGAAGCTGATGTCCGGATGCACTCTTCTGCCTCTCAGCATGCTGGCGGCAATGGTTAGATCGCGGTAGGAACTGTTGGTGCAGGAGCCCACTATGACTTGTCCGACCTTGGTGCCTTCAACTTCGGAAATGCTTTTCACGTTGTCAGGGGAAGGGGACATGGCGACCAAAGGCTCAAGCTTCGCAAGATCGATCTCGATGACTTTGTCGTAGGAAGCGTCCTCGTCGGGCAGCAATTCCGTGAAGTCGTTGGGGCGGCCCTGGGCCGTCAGGAATTCTTTGGTCCTTTCGTCTGAGGGGAAGACGCTGGTCGTGACGCCCAGTTCGGCGCCCATATTGGTTATAGTCGCCCGCTGGGGAACGGTCAAAGTTTTTACGCCGGGGCCGAAGTATTCCACTATGCAGCCGACGTTGCCTTTGGTCGTAAGGATGGAGAGAAGCTTTAAAATAACGTCCTTGGCGGATACCCACTCGGGCAGGGAATTGGTGAGCTTGACGCCTATCACTTTCGGCCACTTAACGGTGAAGGGTTCGCCTCCCATCGCAAGGGCGACGTCAAGGCCTCCCGCGCCGATGGCTAGCATTCCCAAACCTCCGCCCGTCGGCGTATGGGAGTCGGATCCAAGGAGCGTTTTGCCAGGCTTTCCGAAGCGCTCCAGATGCACCTGGTGGCAGATCCCGTTCCCGGGGAGAGAACACTTTATGCCGAATCTTCCGGCGACCGATCTCAAATAGAGATGGTCGTTCATGTTGTTGGGACCCATCTGGGCGGTGTTGTGGTCGATGTAGGAAAGGGAGAGCTCGGTCTCGACTTTGTCTTTTCCCAGCGCCTCGAACTCAAGGTAGGCCATGGTGCCGGTCGCGTCCTGCGTCAAAGTCTGGTCAATTTTAATACCGACGGGAGCACCGGCTTTCTTTTCGCCGGAGACGAGGTGATTTGAAAGTATTTTTTCAGTGACGTTCATAAGTCAAAATAATGAAGCTAATTAATCCTATTATTATAGCAATTTTCACCACACGCTTTCACCAAAGGAAAAAGGCAGGTGAAGATATCGGGGCGGGGTTTGGAATTTAGGCTGATTACTGCTATAATCTAATTTATTATCAACTAGGTTAATATAGTCATGCCAGATCTCTACGCAATCATACCGGCTTACGAGCCGCTTCCATCCCTTCCAGCGTTGGTAAGGGATGTCCTTGCGATAAAGCTTCTGAAAGGAGTCATCGTAGTTGACGACGGTTCCGTGAAAGAGGGCACCGCGGAGACTTTTGCCGAGATCGAGAAGATAGAGGGCTGCTGCCTCCTGCGTCACCCGAAGAACAAAGGCAAAGGCGCCTCTATGAAGACGGCGTTCCGTTATCTTTTGGAAAAGCAAGGCGAGGATATTATTGGCGCAGTCACAGTGGACGCCGACGGCCAGCATCTCCCCGTTGACATTGGGAAGGTCCTCGCATCTTTCCTTGAGCACCAGGAAGACTATGTTTTGGGCGTAAGGGACTTCAGCACTCTGGAAGTGAAGATCCCCTGGCGCTCCCGCTTCGGCAACAATTTGACGGAAAAAGTCTTCAAGCTTTTCACCGGCACGCCCTTGAAGGACACCCAGACTGGTTTGAGAGTCTACCCCAGGGGTTTTATGAAGGAAGCCCTGAACATCAAGCCCGACCGCTATGAATTCGAACTTGAGGCGCTTCTGCGTTTCTACCGTTGCGGCATGGGAGTGATCCGCCAAGTCCCCATCACTACCGTTTACGAAGAGAACAATCCCAGCTCCCACTTCAATCCCATCAAGGACTCTATCAGGATATACGCCATTTTCTTCAAGTTCATCGGCGCCTCCGTAATCAGCAGCATCATCGACTTTATGATCTTTTCCGCTATGATACTGTGCCTGGGGCAGGACAGGATCATCCTGGGTCACACTTCCATTCTCATTAGTTTGCTTACGGCGAGAATCATAAGCTGCAGCGTGAATTTCATCCTTGACAAAGAAGCGGTCTTCGGTTCCAAGGGCCATTGGGTGAGGCAGTCTCTGCTCTTCTTTTTGCTGGCGATCTTCCTCTTTGCCGCCTCCTATTTTGGAATAAGAGGATTGCAGCGTTTCGGCGTTCATCCGATCCTTGCCAAGATTCTCGTGGAAGGCACGCTCTTCTTCCTTAGCTTCGCTTTCCAGAACTCCGTTATTTTTCGCTCTCGGGGCGTTTTTGGTAAAATATCAGGTAAAAGTAAAAAATAATAACTTCAACCTTACATCGCTATGACAAAAAAAGCTTTGGTCTCTGGCATCACCGGTCAGGACGGATCGTATCTGGCTGAGCTTCTTCTCAGCAAGGGCTACGAAGTTTACGGCATCATTCGCCGTTCCTCATCCTTCAATACGAAACGCATCGAGCACATTTACCACGATCCCAAATTGAAACTGGAGTACGGTGACCTGACGGACGCCACGCGTTTGAGAGAGTTGGTTCTTGACATCAGGCCCGACGAGGTTTACAACCTGGGCGCTCAGAGCCATGTGAGAGTTTCCTTTGACGAGCCCGTTTACACCGTCGACACGGTGGCCATGGGCTGCCTGAACCTTCTGGAAGCCATACGCCGCCTGGACAACAAGCCCCGCTTCTACCAGGCTTCCTCTAGCGAGATGTACGGCCTGGTCCAGGAGACTCCGCAGAAAGAGACCACTCCTTTCCATCCCAGAAGTCCCTATTCCT